>NZ_JBHXTG010000034.1:0-81735 GCF_042677465.1 Kitasatospora sp. NPDC127111 | reverse complement strand
CCCTTGCGGGGGTGCGGGCCGCCGCCTGCAAGACGCCGTACGGCTCCGGTCACGGCACCGGCCGGAGGTCCGGCGGTCCCGGGACGAGGGCGCGCAGCACCAGGTCGACCTGGACGTGGGCGGCGCCCGCCCGCAGCAGGGCGGTGGAGATGGCGCGTAACTCCTCGGGGCCGGTGCAGGCGAGCCGCAGTTCGAGGTCGGCCTCGCCGGCCAGTGCGAGACCGCTCCGCACCGCCGGGAACTCGGCGGCCAGCCGCTGGAAGTCCAGCGGGACGGGGCCGAAGCCGACCCGGGCGATGGCGTGCAGTGACCGGGCTCCCTCCGGCCGCGGCTCGGCGCCGCCGGGGAGCAGGTGGAGGGCGGTCACCGGGGCTGGAGCCGGGCCGCCGGGGCGGGGGAGCGGCCGGCCGTGACCGGCGGCGCGACCAGCCTCGGGTCCACCACCAGGGCGTCCACGCCGAGCGGTGCGGTGAGCGCCCGCAGGGCCGGCTCGCCGAGCTCGGTGAACGCCTGGTCCGGGCCGAGGAGTGCGGTGAGGGCCTCGGCGGTGGCGAAGCCGACCGCGCAGCGGCGGCCGTCGCGGAGGCGGAACAGGCGGAGGGCGGTGGTGCGTCCGGTGACGGTGACCGGGACGTGCCAGACGACGCGGGCCATGCGGGTGCTCCCGAGGAGTGGTGGGCCTGCCGGAACTGCTCCTCCGACGCTAGGACGGCACCGGCCGCCCGGCCGCCGTCCATACGCAGCGTTGACCGAATGCCGCGCCGTGTTGACGGAGTTCTGACGCCCGCTCCGAGGAGCCGCCACCGGCGCCTCCCTATCCTTCCCTTTCATCCCGTCGCTGATGGTAGGTTGGGGAAGGAAAGGGAAGAGTGAAGGGAGGGGCGGGGGATGCCGCAGTACTACTCGGTGGAGCAGGTGGCCGAGCTGCTCGGCCTGCACGTCCGGACCGTCCGCGGCTACATCCGCGACGGCCGGCTCCGGGCCACCAGGATCGGCAAGCAGTACCGGATCGCCGCCGCCGGCCTGGAGGCCCTCACCGGGGCCCCGGCCGCCCCGGCCGTCCCCGAGCGGCGCCACGCCGAGGTGTCGGCGATCGTCCAGGTGGACGGCGTCGGCCGGGCGGAGGCCGCCCGCCTCGCCAACACCGTGATGGCGGCGATCGCGGGCCCGCGCGAGGGCGGCACCCCGCTGCGGGTCGAGACCGTGCACAACGAGGAGCGCGAGACCCTCAAGGTCATCGTGCTCGGGGGCCTGGCCGACACCGCCGAACTGCTCGCCATCGTCCACACGCTCATCGAGGAGAACCGGAATGTCTGACCGCCACGAGGTCACCGTCCTGCGCCTGCCCGCCGAGGGGGCGCCGATCCTGGGCGAACGGGAGGCCACGGACGTGATCGGCGACGCCTTCGGGCACGGCGCCACCTGGGTGGTCGTCCCGGCGGCCCGCTTCGAGGACGACTTCTTCCGGCTGAGCACCCGCGTCGCCGGCGGCATCGTGCAGAAGTTCGTCAACTACCGCGTCGGCCTCGCCGTCGTCGGCGACATCTCCCGGCACACCGCCGTGAGCACCGCCCTGCGGGACTTCGTCCGGGAGTGCAACCGCGGCGGCGAGCTCTGGTTCCTGGCCGACGAGGCCGAGTTCGACGCCAAGCTGGCCGCCCGCACCGCCGGGGTGTGACGCCGCCGCGCCCGTCCGCGGACGCCGCTCCGCTTGCCCCGCGCCCGTCCCGGGACCACGGTGGACCTGACCGCCGCGGACCCGTGACGGGCGTCGGCGCGTGCTCCGGGCGGGGGGAGGTGGAGCGGAGGGGCGGTCACGAGATATCTTGACGTCAAGACGTTGGAGACGTGAAGCGGAGTACCGATGACTGACTCGACCATCATCTATACGCACACCGACGAGGCGCCGGCCCTGGCAACGTACTCGTTCCTGCCCGTGGTCCAGGCCTACGCCTCCACGGCGGGCGTGCAGGTGGAGACTCGCGACATCTCCCTGGCC
Source organism: Kitasatospora sp. NPDC127111 (assembly GCF_042677465.1). NCBI lineage: Bacteria > Bacillati > Actinomycetota > Actinomycetes > Kitasatosporales > Streptomycetaceae > Kitasatospora > Kitasatospora sp. NPDC127111. The sequence goes on along the minus strand of NZ_JBHXTG010000034.1, from coordinate 79,736 downwards.
GGGCGGATCATCGCGAGCTTCCCGGAGCGTCTGGCGGAGGGCCAGCGGATCGAGGACGCCCTCGCCGAGCTAGGCGAGCTCGCCAAGACCCCGGACGCCAACATCATCAAGCTGCCGAACATCTCGGCCTCCATCCCGCAGCTGAAGGCGGCCATCGCCGAGCTGCAGGCGCAGGGCTACGCGCTGCCGGACTACCCGGACGACCCGCAGACCGACGAGGACAAGGACGTCCGCGCCCGCTACGACAAGGTCAAGGGCAGCGCCGTCAACCCCGTCCTGCGGGAGGGCAACTCGGACCGCCGCGCCCCCGCGTCGGTCAAGAACTACGCCAAGACGCACCCGCACCGCATGGGCGCCTGGACCGCCGAGTCCAAGACCAACGTCGCCACCATGAGCGAGAACGACTTCGCGTCCACCGAGAAGTCCGCCGTGATCGCCGAGGACGGCTCGCTCCGCATCGAGCTGGTCGGCGAGGACGGCACCACCACCGTGCTGCGCGAGTCGGTGCCGGTGCTGGCCGGCGAGGTCGTCGACGCCTCCGTGATGCGCGCCGCCGCCCTGAACGAGTTCCTGGCCGCCCAGGTGGCCCGCGCCAAGGCCGAGGGCGTGCTGTTCTCGGTGCACCTCAAGGCCACCATGATGAAGGTCTCCGACCCGATCATCTTCGGCCACGTGGTCCGCGCCTTCTTCCCGCAGACCTTCGCCAAGTACGGCGACGTCCTGGTCGCCGCGGGCCTGAACCCGAACAACGGCCTCGGCGGCATCCTCGCGGGCCTGGACAAGGTGCCGCACCTGGGCGAGGAGATCAAGGCCTCGTTCGAGGCCGAGCTGGCCGACGGCCCGGCCCTCGCCATGGTCGACTCGGACAAGGGCATCACCAACCTGCACGTGCCGAGCGACGTCATCGTCGACGCCTCGATGCCGGCCATGATCCGCACCTCGGGCCACATGTGGGGCCCGGACGGCAACGAGGCCGACACCCTGGCCGTGCTGCCGGACCACAGCTACGCCGGCGTGTACCAGGCCGTCATCGAGGACTGCCGCGCCCACGGCGCCTTCGACCCGGCCACCATGGGCTCGGTGCCGAACGTCGGCCTGATGGCCCAGGCGGCCGAGGAGTACGGCAGCCACGACAAGACCTTCGAGATCGCGGCCGCCGGCACCGTCCGCCTGGTCGACACCGAGGGCAACGTCGTGCTGGAGCAGGCCGTCCAGCCGGGCGACATCTTCCGCTCCTGCCAGACCAAGGACCTGCCGATCCGCGACTGGGTCAAGCTGGCCGTCACCCGTGCCCGCGCCACCGGCAGCCCGGCCGTCTTCTGGCTGGACGAGGCCCGCGCGCACGACGCCGTCCTGATCGAGAAGGTCAAGACCTACCTGGCGGAGCACGACACCACCGGCCTGCAGATCGAGATCAAGTCCCCGGTCGAGGCCACCAAGTTCTCGCTGGAGCGCATCCGCCGCGGCGAGGACACCATCTCGGTGACCGGCAACGTGCTGCGTGACTACCTGACCGACCTGTTCCCGATCCTGGAGCTGGGCACCAGCGCCAAGATGCTGTCGGTCGTCCCGCTGATCAACGGCGGCGGCCTGTTCGAGACCGGCGCCGGCGGCTCCGCCCCGAAGCACGTCCAGCAGCTGGTCAAGGAGAACTACCTGCGCTGGGACAGCCTGGGCGAGTTCTTCGCGCTGGCCGCCAGCTTCGAGCACCTCGCCACCAGCACCGGCAACGCCCGCGCCCAGGTGCTGGCCGACACCCTGGACCGCGCCACCGGCACCTTCCTCAACGAGGACAAGTCGCCGAGCCGCCGCCTCGGTGGCATCGACAACCGCGGCAGCCACTTCTACCTGGCCATGTACTGGGCCCAGGAGCTGGCCGGGCAGACCGCCGACGCCGAGCTGGCGCAGGCGTTCGCGGGCCTGGCCCAGGCGCTGACCGAGCAGGAGCAGACCATCGTGGACGAGCTGATCGCCGTCCAGGGCTCGCCGGTCGACCTCGGTGGCTACTACCAGCCGGACCCGGCCAAGGCCGCGGCCGTGATGCGCCCGTCGAAGACCTTCAACGACGCGCTGGCCAGCCTCGGCTGATCACGGTCTAGTTGAGGTACCGGGAGGCCCCCGGGTCCGGTTGCGGACCCGGGGGCCTTCCCGTGCCTTCCCCCCTGCCTTCCCCCGTGCCGCCGTCCGGCCCGCGGGCTCCCAGGGCTCCCAGGGCTCCCGGGGCCGGAGCGGGGCGGCTCAGGAGAGGCCGAGGAGCGCACCGGCCCCGGCGAGCAGCAGGACGGCCGCGCCGTTGGCCCGCGGGTAGAGCAGCGCCGTCGCGACCGCCTCGCGCAGCAGCGGGTACGGCCCGTGCGCCAGCAGCCCGTCCGCGCCGGCCACCCGGCCGGGGACGCCGGCCCGGCGCGCGGCGAGCCCCGAGCGGGGCACGTGGAAGCCGCTGGTGACCACGGTGCAGCGGTAGCCGGGTCGTTCCGCGGCCATCAGCGCCGCGCTGAAGCGCAGGTTCTCGGTGGTGTTCGCGGCCCGCTCCTCGCGCCGGATCCGCTCGGCCGGCACACCCCGGGCGGTCAGCCAGCGGGCCATCGCGGCGGCCTCGGTGCAGTCGTCGCGCGGGCCCTTCCCGCCGGTGACCAGCAGCAGCGGCGCGCGTCCGGCGGCCTGCTCGGCGGCGTAGCGGGCGAGCGCGGCCTCCAGCCGGGCCACCAGCAGCGGGGCCGGTTCGCAGCCGTCGAGCCCGGCGCCCAGCACCACGAGGAAGTCGGCCCCGGCGGGGTCCGGCCGGCGGCGGTCGAACAGCGCCCAGCCGAGGAAGCCGAGCAGCCAGAGCACGGCGTACCCGCCGAGCAGGACGGCGACGATCGACAGGGTGCCCATGGTGTCCGAGCCTAGGACCTCCCCTGGACTCCGCGACCCCCGCCCGGCACTTCGGGGGCGGGGGTCGCGGTGGCGGGGCGCGTGGCGGCCGGGCTCAGTGCTCGCCCTCGGGGCGGGCCCGGCGGGGGAGCAGGAAGGCGACGCCGAAGGCGAGGGCCAGCAGGACGGCGGTGAGCCCGAAGGTCCAGCCGGCCGCGTGGCGGAAGCCGTCCGAGCCGGCCCAGCCGAAGAAGGCCGTCCCGAGCAGTGCGACGCCGATCGAGCCGCCCAGTTGCTGCTGGGCGTTGAGCACGCCGGAGGCCGAGCCGGTCTCCGACTCCTCGACGCCGGCCAGGGCGATGTCGAAGAACGGCGCCATGATCAGGCCGAGGCCGAAGCCGGTGAGGGCGAGTCCGGGGATCAGCTCCCAGCTGGTCAGGCCGCCGGCCCAGTGCTCGACGGAGGCCCGGAGGGCGAGCGTGCCCGCGGTGGCGACGGCCATGCCGGCGTGCAGCACCCGCCGGCCGTAGCGGGGGCCGAGGAAGCCGCCGGAGAGGATCGCGCCGGCCACGATGCCGAGCGAGAGCGGGATCATGCTGAGGCCGGAGTGCAGCGGGGTCCAGCCGAGGCCGAGCTGGAGGTACAGGGTGAAGGTCAGCATCAGGCCGGACAACGCCGCGAAGAAGACCAGCCCGGTGGCGAGCGCCGAGGTGAAGGCCCGCTTGGCGAACAGCGAGGGCTCGATCAACGGGGTGCCGCCGCGCCGCAGGACCCGGCGCTGGTGGAGGGCGAAGATCCGGAGGACCGGCAGCGAGGCGGCCATCGCCAGGTAGGTCCAGAGCGGCCAGCCGAGCTCGCGGCCCTGCACCAGCGGGTAGACCAGCAGCAGCACGGCGGCACTGAGCAGCAGGACGCCGACCGGGTCGAGCCGCCCGGCCTCGGCGCCGCGGGTGGTGCGGTTGGCGGGCAGGATCTTCACGGCGGCGAACACCGCGAGCAGGCCGAGCGGCAGGTTGATCAGGAAGACCATCCGCCAGCCCGTGCCGAACCAGTCGGCGTCGGTGAGGTAGCCGCCCAGGGTCGGCCCGAGGACGGAGGAGAGCCCGAGGACCGGGCCGAACAGGCCGAAGGCGGCGCCGACCTCCTTCGGCGGGAACATCGCCTTGATCAGGCCGAGCCCCTGCGGGATCAGCAGGGCGGCGAACAGGCCCTGGACGGTCCGGGCGGCGATCAGGGTGCCGGCGCCGGTCGAGGCGGCGCAGAGCACGGAGGCGACGGTGAAGCCGGCCGCGCCGGTGACGAAGAGGCGCTTGCGGCCGAAGAGGTCGCCGAGCCGGCCGCCGGTGATCAGCAGGACGGCGAAGGCGAGCGTGTAGGCGGCGGAGATCCACTGGATCTGCGCCTCGGTGCCGCCGAAGTCGCGCTGGATGGCGGGGGAGGCGACGCCGACGATCGTGGTGTCGAGGAGGTCCATCACCTCGGCCGCCAGGATGACGGCGAGCGCGGCCCAGCGCAGCCGGTAGCCCGCCGGTTCGGGCTCGGCGGCCGTGCGGGTGGCCGGGGGAGGGAGGGTCTGACTGGTCATGAGTGGCTCTCCGGAGGTGGGAGCTGGACGAACCTCGTTCGTCCGAACGAACACTGTTTTTCGCAACGAACAGTGTTCTTCCATGGAACGGTGTTCGTGTCAAGTAATGTGGACCCGTCGCCGACCCGAAGGAGCCCCCCATGACCAGTGCCGCCCCGCGTTCGAGCTGGTCAGCGCACTGGCCGGAGAAGGAGCAGGGCTCGCCGCGGCGCCAGCCGCTGACCCGCGAGCGGATCGTCGAGGCGGCGCTGCGGATCGTCGACACCGAGGGCATGGACGCGCTGAGCATGCGCCGGGTCGGCCAGGAGCTCGACACCGGCGCGGCCAGCCTCTACGCCCACGTCGGCAACAAGGAGGAGCTGATCGAGCTGGTCCTCGACCTCGCCTACTCCGAGGTCGAGCTCGAACGGCCGGATCCCGCCGACTGGCAGGACCAGATCAAGCGGCTGATGCGCCGCTCGCGGGACGTCCTGCTCGGCCACCGGGACCTCGCCAAGGCCGCCGTGGTCGCCAACGTCCCGATGACGCCGCACGCGATGGACATCGCCGAGGCCATGCTCGGCATCCTGCGCGCGGGCGGTCTGGACGAGCAGACGGCCGCCTACGGGGTGGACCTGCTCGGCCTGTACACCACCGCGACCACCTTCGAGGTCTCGACCCGCGGCGGCGGGAACTCCCAGGAGTACACCGACCGGGTCCGGCAGTACTTCGCGACGATCCCGGTCGACCGCTACCCGATGATCACCTCGATGGCGGCCGCCCTCACCCGCAACGTCGGCGACGAGCGGTTCGAGTTCGGCCTGGACATCCTGGTGGCCGGCCTGGCCCGCCAGGCCGGCCCGGCCGCCTGACCTCCGGGCTCCCCGGCGGGCTGGCTCCTCCCCGATCGCATGGTCCCGGGAACGCCGGAACCCCCCGCCCGGGCGTCGGGCGGGGGGTTCCTCGGTGGTGCGGCGGGCTCAGCCGGCGTCGGCGGCCGGGGCCGGACGCTGGCCGCGCTTGTCCAGCGAGGCCAGGTACGCGTTGTACGCCGCCAGCTCGGCGTCACCGTTGCGGTCCTCGGCGCGGTCGCGGCGGCGGGACAGCCGCTGCTCGGACCGCATCCACTGGTAGACCAGCGCGATCAGCACGATCGCGGTCGGGATCTCGCCGAACGCCCAGGTGATCCCGCCGGCCAGCTTCTGGTCCGCCAGCAGGTCCGTCCCGGGTGGCGCGCCGTCCTCGGTGAAGGTGGTGACCAGCTGGTGGCTGGCCATCATCACGGCGACGCCGAAGAAGGCGTGGAACGGCATCCCCATGAACAGTTCGATGATCCGCATCACGTGGCCGGGCCGGTTCGGGCCCGGGTCCACGCCCATGATCGGCCAGAAGAACGCCAGCCCGGTGGCGAGGAAGTGCACCATCATGAAGATGTGCCCGAGGCGGTACTGCATCAGGAAGTCGAAGAGCGGGGTGAAGTACACCCCGTACAGGCTCGCGATGAACAGCGGGATGGTGAACGCCGGGTGCGAGATCACCTTGACGTAGGTGCTGTGCAGCAGCGCCACCAGCAGCTCCCGCGGTCCGCGCGGACGGCCCTTGCCGGCCGGGCGCAGCGCGCGCAGCGCCAGCGTGATCGGCGCGCCGAGCAGCAGCAGGATCGGCGAGAGCATGGACAGCACCATGTGCTGCATCATGTGCGCGCTGAACAGCACCATGCCGTAGTCGTTCAGCCCGGTGCAGGTGACCAGGATCACCGAGGCGATGCCCGCCACCCAGCCGACGGCCCGGCCGACCGGCCAGCGGTCGCCGCGCCGGTACAGCCGGACCACGCCCGTCCCGTACAGCGCCAGCGCGACCAGGCTGCCGATCAGGAACACCCAGTCGGGGGACCAGGTCAGGACGTTCGAGAGGGAGAACGGTCCGAGCTGCGTCATCCCCCCGTGGTGGTGCATGCCTGACATTCCGTCGCCCATCGGCGGGTCCTGCTTTCCCTCTTCGCGGCCCCTGGGTGGGTCCGGTTCGCCCGTTTTGCTTCGGGAACAGCCTAGGCGGGCCTTACCCCGGCGCTTCGCCCACCCCCCGGCCGGGCGGCTTCAGGACCGCGGGACGAGGGTGTTCTCGTTGCGCCGGCCGGCCGCGAAGTCGTCGAGGTTGCGGACGGTGGCGGCGATGATCTGGCCGACGGCGGTGTCGGTGAAGTACGCCTGGTGCGAGGTGACCACCACGTGGGGGAAGGTGACCAGCCGGGCCAGGACGTCGTCGGAGATGCCCTCGATCGAGCGGTCCGTGAAGAAGACGCCGCTCTCCTCCTCGTAGACGTCGAGGCCGACGCCGGAGAGCCGGCCGGCCCGCAGCGTCTCGACCAGGGCGGCGGTGTCCACCAGGCCGCCGCGGCTGGAGTTGACCAGGAGGGCGTCGTCCTTCATCCGGGCCAGCGCGGCGGCGTCGATCAGGTGGTGGGTGTCCGGCACCAGCGGGACGTGCAGGCTGACCAGGTCGGCGCGGGAGAGCAGCTCGGGCAGGTCCGTGTAGGTCATGCCGAGCGCGACGCACTCCGGGTTGGCGGCGAGGTCCCAGCCGAGCAGTTCGGTGCCGAAGCCGTGGGCGATCCGGGTGAAGCACGTGCCGATCTTGCCGGTGCCGATCACGCCGACCGTCATGCCGTGGATGTCGCGCCCGAGCAGGCCGTCGAGGCGGAAGTCGAACTCCCGGCTGCGGTTCGCGGCCCGGGTCAGCCGCCGGTTGACCGCCAGCGCCAGCGCCCAGGCGTGCTCGGCCACCGCGTACGGGCTGTAGTGGGAGACCCGGCCGACGGTCAGGCCCAGCTCGGCGGCGGCGGTCAGGTCGATGTTGTTGAACCCGGTGGAACGCTGGACGATCAGTTCGGTGCCGCCGGCGGCCAGCAGGGCGAGCGTCCCGGCGTCCAGCTCGGCGTTGACGCTGCTGCTCACGGCCGGGTACCCGGCGGCCAGCGGCGCGGTGTCGCGGTTGAGGAAGACGTCCAGGCAGCGCAGCTCGTGCCGGCCCGCGAACGCCTGCTCCAGCAGCGGCCGCTCGTCGGCCTGCACGCCGTACGCGAGGATCTCCATCGGCTGGTCCCTTCCGGTGGTGGTCTGGTCCACCGGTCACGCTAGCCGCGGCGGGCGGGCGGGAGGCGGGAACGACACCGGCCCCCGGGCGGGTGCTCGGGGGCCGGGGTGACGCGGGGCGGGTCAGATGACCGTCTCGGCCTCCAGGTAGCGGTCCTGCGGCACGGTCTTCAGCTCGGCGACGGCCTCGGCGAGCGGCACCAGGTTGATGTTGGTGCCCTGCAGCGCGGTGATGTGGCCGAAGGCGCCCTTGTGGACGGCCTCCACGGCGTGCCAGCCGAACCGGGTGGCGAGCACCCGGTCGTACGCGGTCGGGGTGCCGCCGCGCTGGGTGTGGCCGAGGATCACCGGGCGGGCCTCCTTGCCGAGCCGGTGCTCCAGCTCGCGGGAGAGCTGGGTGGCGATGCCGGTGAACCGCTCGTGGCCGTAGATGTCCTTGGTGCCCTCCTCCCAGTGCATGGTGCCGGGCTCGGGCTTGGCGCCCTCGGCGCAGACCACGATCGCGAACTTCTTCTGCCGGTCGAAGCGCTCGCGGACGACGGCGGTGAGCTTCTCGATGTGGAACGGACGCTCCGGGACGACGATCGCGTGGGCGCCGGCGGCCATGCCCGCGTTGAGCGCGATCCAGCCGGTGTGGCGGCCCATGACCTCGACGACCATGACGCGCTGGTGGGACTCGGCGGTGGTCTTCAGCCGGTCCAGGGCCTCGGTGGCGACCGAGACGGCGGTGTCGAAGCCGAAGGTCACGTCGGTGGCGGCGATGTCGTTGTCGATCGTCTTCGGCACGCCGACGATCGGCAGACCGGCGTCGCTCATCAGCTTGGCGGCCTTGAGGGTGCCCTCGCCGCCGATCGGGATCACCGCGTCCAGGCCGAGGTCCGCGCAGTACCGCTTGGCGCGCTCGACGCCGTCGCGCAGGTGGCTCGGCTGCACCCGCGAGGAGCCGAGGATGGTGCCGCCCTGGGCGAGGATGCCGCTCACCGAGTCCAGGGTCAGGGGCCGGTGGTGGCCCTCCAGGAAACCGCGCCAGCCGTCCTCGAACCCGATGATCTCGTCGCCGTGGTCGACCACCCCCCGGTGGACCACGGAACGGATCACCGCGTTCAGGCCGGGGCAGTCACCGCCGCTGGTCAGCACTCCGATACGCATAGTTTTGCAACTCCCGAGCAGAACCGAGGAACGGCCGGACTACAGGCTGGTGCGACGAACCGTCACCGTAGCGGCGCCGTTCCACGCCGTGGTGGCGGGGAGTTGACCGTCGGGTGAAGGACCGGCCGATCCGGAGCGGAACGCCCGGAACCGGCCGCGGGGTCGAGCATACGGCGCCTGCGTCCGGCCGGGCAGGAGCCGACGCGGGAGCGGCGCCGTCGGCGCCCCCGCGCGGAAGTGCAGCCTGCTGCCGAGGAGGGTGTGCAGCCGGCAGCCCCATTGTCGTACGTTCCGGCCCGCCCGTGGACCAGGTGCCCGCGATGCGGGCAGCCGGTGGGAGCGGACGGGCCGGGGGGCGTACTACGCGGGGCGCGAAGTGGCCGCGATGCGCTCGGCGCGCAACGCGTCGTACCAGGTGGTGTCGGCCGGCGGCAGGGCGTTGACGTCCAGCGCCAGCTTGATCAGCATGTCGGCGACGGCGGGGTTGCGCGCCAGCACCGGGCCGTGCAGGTAGGTGCCGAAGACGGTGTCCCGCCAGGCGCCCTCGGTGCCGTCCCCGGTGCCGTTGCCCCGGCCGACGGTGACGTTGGCGAAGGGCTGGACGCCCTGGCCGAGGTGGGTGACGCCCTGGTGGTTCTCGAAGCCGGTCAGCTGCGGCAGACCGAGCCGCGGGTCGACGTCGGCCAGCACGTCGCCGACGCACCGGGCGCCCTCGCCGCGGGTGGTCCAGACGTCGAGCAGGCCCAGGCCCGGCTCGCGCTCGCCGAGGTCGTTGATGAACTCGTGGCCCATGATCTGGAAGCCCGCGCAGACGCCGAAGATGATCGCGCCGTTCTCGGCGGCCCGGATCAGGCCGCTGTCGGCCCGCAGGCGCTCGGCGGCCAGCCGCTGCGGACGGTCCTCGCCGCCGCCGATCAGGTAGATGTCCCCGCTGGTGGGGATCGACTGGTCGGAGCGGACGTCGATCCGGGTCACGTTGAGGTGGCGCTGGCGGGCCCGGCGCTCCACGACCAGGGCGTTGCCCCGGTCGCCGTAGGTGCTGAGCAGGTCCGGGTAGACCCAGACCACGCGCAGGCTGCTCTCACTCATCCTCGAAGGCCTTCCGTCACGCTCACTCGATGGGGCTGCTGGGCCGGCATCAGCCGGCCACGACCTTCCGCAGCTGCTGGAAGGCGGTGTAGTTGGCGATCGCCTCGATCCGGCCGGGCGGGGCCATCCGGACGGCCTGCTCCAGCGAGTCCACGACGTGGAACTGCAGCCCGGCGACCTCCAGGCGGACGGCCAGGTCCAGCTTGCGCTGGCCCATGACGAACACCGGGTGCCCGGCGAGGCGCTCGTAGTCGACGTCCCAGAGCCAGGAGGTGTCGGTGCCGTCGGCGTCCAGCGCGTTGACGGACAGGATGACCGGCGCCGGCGGGCCGTCGATCAGCGAGAAGGTCTCCAGCCAGCCGGCCGGGTTCTTGGCCAGCAGCAGCCTTATGTCGCGGCCCTGGTACTGGACGACGTCGTAGCGGCCGGCCACGGCCGTCACCGACTGCATCCGCTCCAGCGCGACCTGCGGGGCGACCCCGAAGACGGCCGCGACCGCGGCGGAGCTGGTGGCGTTGGCCAGGTTGGCCCGGCCGGGCAGCTGCAGCCGGATCGGCCAGGCGCCGCGCTGCGGGTCGATCACGTGGGTGCCCTGGAGCGCCCAGTGCGGGTTGGGGCGCCGGAAGCCGCAGTCCTGGCAGAACCAGTCGTCGCCCGGGCGCTGCATCACGCCGCCGCAGGCGGGGCAGGACCAGGCGTCCTCCTTCCAGGCCTGGCCGGCGGCCACCCAGACGACCTTCTTGCAGGAGGAGGCGGCCCAGGTCACCAGCGGGTCGTCGGCGTTGGCGATGACCACGGCCTCGGTGTCCTGCAGGCCCTCGCGCCACTTCTCGGCCATCATCCGGGTCTCGGCGGCGCGGTCGAGCTGGTCGCGGGAGAGGTTGAGCAGGGCGATCGCCTTCGGGCGGGTGTCGCGGGCGACGCCGGCCAGGTACTTCTCGTCCACCTCGATGACGCCGAAGCGGGCCTCCGAGCCGCCGGCCAGGGCGGAGGTGATGCCGGCCGGCATGTTGGCGCCGAGCGCGTTGGAGACGACCGGGCCGGCGGCGCGCAGCGCCTCGGCGATCAGCCGGGTGGTGGTGGTCTTGCCGTTGGTGGCGCTGACCAGCACGACGTCGAGGTGGTCGGCGAGAGTGGCGAGCAGATCGGGGTCGAGCTTGAGGGCGACCTTGCCGCCGATCACCGAGCCGCTGCCGCGGCCGGCCTTGCGGGACACGGCGGCGGCCACCCGGCCGGCCGTGACCGCGATCTTGGCGCGGGCCGGCAGGGAGGCGTCGCGTGCGCCTGTGGGCTCCGATTCGGTGCCTGCCATGCTCAGTGGTTCCTCCTTGCTGCGGCACCGCCCGGGGCCGGATAACGGGCCGTCGGGCGGCGGGGACGGGGCCAGCCTACCGACTCCTCCGCCCGGGTCGACGCTCCGGACCCCGCGCCGCCTGCTGCGACGGCCCCGGTGGCGACTCCCGGTGAACACTGACAGGTCGTCAGAAAAGGCGGTGTACGGACGGGCCGTACGCGGCTTCGGACGCCGTTTCCCGGGCCGGTGGTTCCCTCACGGGCCGCACGGGCCCGGGCCGGACGGCGAGGTCGCCGTCCGGCCCGGGGGTGTGCCGTGAGGATGTGGTGAAGAAACGATTACCGGCCCGGCCGGATCGGCCAGGGGACCGGCAGCTCCTCGGCCGCCTCGGCCAGGTGCGCGGTGATCACCAGGGTGCCCTCCTCGACCTGGTAGTCCAGCGGCGCGGCCAGCTTGCGCATGGTGGCGATCAGTCCGGTGTTGGAGGACTGGGTGACGGCGTACACCGTCTCCACGCCGGCCTCCAGGGCCAGCGCCGACATCCGCCGCATGAGGTCCAGCCCCAGCCCCCGCCGCTGCCAGGCGTCCTCGACCAGCACCGCGACCTCGGCGCTGCCGTCGTCCCACATCAGGTGCCCCAGGGCGACGATCCGCCCGTCCGCGGCCTCCACCGCCAGGGCCTGGCCGTGCCGGGCGTCCAGCAGGTGGTCCAGGTAGCGGTCGGCGTCCCGGACCGGGCCGTGGTACCGCTTGCGCAGCGTGTCGGAGGAGCAGCGGTGGTGCATCGCCAGCGCCGCCTCCTTGTCGCCCGCGTCCGCGCGCCGGACGGTCAGGTCGGCGCCGGCGGGCAGGGTCAGCCGGGCCGAGACGTCCGGCACCCGGGGGCCGAGCAGGGTGTCCAGCTCGACCAGGGCCTGCGCCCGGGCGAACTCGGTCGGGGTGAACGGCAGGTGCGGGCGGCTGAGCTCGATCAGGTCGCCGGAGGGCACCGGCAGCCGCATCACGTGCCCGTCCACCCCGGCGCCGCCGCGCCCGGCCGCGCCCGGGTACTGCCGGATGGTGCACTGGCCGAACAGCTGCCGCAGCGCGATCGGCAGCTCGGCGGCGTCCAGCGCGGTCCGGGTCGCCAGCGCCAGCACGTGCGTGGGCACGTCCACCAGGTCGTGCGCGTCGGCCGGGGCGCTCCAGATGTCGTGCCCGCCCGCCGCCGCCACCAGCACGGCCAGCTCGGCCCGGGTGAGCGAGCGCGGCGCGCGGACGAAGAACTCGTCCACCGTGCCCTCCGGCAGCGGGTGCGACTGCATCGAGACGATGTTGACCTGCCGCTCCGCGAAGGCCGTGCACACCCGCGCCAGGCTGCCGGGGGAGTCCTGCACCGTGGTGCGGATCCGCCAGAGCGTCGTCTGCTCGAAGTCGTGCAGCGGCCCCTGCAACGGCTCGTCCGACGCTCCCCTCGACCGCTCCGGCCGCGGCTCCGCCCCGGCGGCCGGGGGCGCGGGCGCGTCCGGCGCCGGCGGCCCGTGCAACTGGTGGCGGTGCGACCACCAACTGTGGAAGACCGCCGTGGCCACCAGGGCCACCGCGGAGGTCGCGAGCACCACCGGCCCCTCCGGGCCGTGCACCACCACCTTGGCCACCAGATCGGCCGCGGTCACCGAGAGGAACACCGCGGCGAGCTCCACGGTGTCGCGGCGCCACCTGTGCGCCCGGGCACCGCGCCGCTGGGCACGGGAGGGGGTCGGCGTCGGGTTCTTCGTCGTTCCGGTCGTCGTCAGCTGCTCCGTGTGCTCCATGGCATCAAATCTGCCGTTCCGGTGTTTCACGATCACGAATCCCCCGTGACCTTGTGGTTAATGTCGGTCACTCGCCCGCTCGCCTCCGGGGCGCTCGGGTCCGGTGCCGACGGTCGTCGCTCCGACGCCCTCGTCCCTCAGGCGTCCTCGCTCCTCCCTTTCGGCACCGGCGCGCCCCTTCGGCTCGGGGCGGTCACTCGCCCGCTCGCCTCCGGGGCGCTCGGGTCCGCTCGCCGTCAGCCGAGCAGTTCGTGGGCGGCGGCCTTGACCTCGGTGAGGAGGAGGGTGAGGTCGGCCTCGGTGGTGGTGGCGTTGAGGAGGCAGGCGCGGAGCAGCTCGCGGTCGCCGAGGCGGGCGCCGGTGACGAAGACCCGGCCGCGGCGCTGCACGGCGACCGGCAGCTCGCGGTTGAGGGCGTCGAGGGCGGCCTCGTCCAGCCCCGGGGCGCGGTGGCGGAAGGCGACGATCGAGGTCTGCACCTCGGCGAGCAGCTCCAACTCGGGATCGGCCCGGACGAGTTCGCCGAGGCGGCGGGCCAGCGCGGTGCAGTGGGCGATGTCCCGGGCGAGGCCGTCGCGGCCGCGGTGGGCGATGGTGGCCCAGACCTTGAGGGCGCGGAACGGGCGGGTCTGCTCGGTGCCGTACTCGGAGAACCACCCGAGCGAACCCGCCGCCTCGTCGCGCAGGTAGGAGGGGACGAGGCTGAAGGTGGCCCGCAGCTCCTCGGTGTCGCGCACCAGGGCGCAGCCGCAGTCGACCGGCACGCCGAGCCACTTGTGCGGGTCGAGGGCGAGCGAGTCGGCCCGCTCCAGCCCGGCGTAGCGGTGCGCGATGGCCGGGTCGAGCCGGCCGAAGGCCCCGTACGCGCCGTCCACGTGCAGCCAGAGCCGCTGTTCGGCGCAGAGGTCGGCGATGGGGTGGAAGGCGTCCACCGCGCCGGTGCCGACGGTGCCGGCCGAGGCGACCACCAGGAACGGCAGCAGCCCGGCGGCCCGGTCGCGCTCGATCGCGGCGCGCAGGTCGGCGACGTCCAGCAGGCCGTCGGGGCCGGTGGCGACGGTGCGCAGGTGCCGGCTGCCCAGGCCGAGCAGCTCGGCGGCCTTGCGGACGCAGGAGTGGGTCTCGCCGGTGACGTAGCCGACCAGCGGCGGCAGGCCCGCGAGGCCGTCCTCGCGGACGTCCCACCCGGCGGCGCGCGCGGCCCGGTCGCGGGCGGCGGCCAGGCAGACGATGGTCGCCATCGAGGTGCCGGAGGTGAGCAGCCCGCCGCCGGCCGGGTGCGGGAAGCCCACCAGTTCGGCGATCCAGCGGACCACCGCGCGTTCGAGGTGGACGTCGGCGTGGTCGCCGCCCGCCGAACTGGGGTTCATCGCGGAGGCGGCCAGGGTGGCGAGGACCCCGGCGGGGGCGGGCGCGGAGTTCACCCAGCCGAAGAAGCGCGGGTTGCCGTTGCCCATCGGGTACGGCAGCACGTCCTTCTCGACGGCGGCCAGCAGGTCGGCGAGCGGGCGGCCGGCGGCCGGCAGCGGCGCGTCCAGCAGGGCGGCGCGCGCGGCCTCGTCCATCGGCTGCCAGACCGGGCGGGCGGGCACGGCGGCGAGGTAGTCGGCGACCAGGTCGGCGGCGGTGTGCGCGGCGGCGCGGAAGTCCTCGGTCACGGCGGCTCCAGGAGGTGCGGGGCCTGGTGGCGCGGCGTCCTCGGCGCACCTGGATCGGGCTCCGATCCTACGGAACGGGCCCGCGCCGTGCGGCGCGGGCCCGACAGGTGGGACGGGGCGGGCTCAGTCCAGCGAGGCGGAGAGCCCGCTCGCCGAGCGGCAGTAGCCCTGCATCTCCTTGTTGGTGATCTTGGCGCAGAGCCGGCCGGCCGCGCCGCCGTCGGTGTAGTTCACCGTGTAGTAGCTGACCAGGCCCTCGGCGCAGGCCTTGCGCTGCCAGCCGTCGGCGGCGGTGGCGCACTGCTGGGCGGCCCAGTCCTCGCGGTCCAGGTTGTACTTCATGGTCCGCGAGCCGACGCCCCGGCTGCAGTCCACCGCGCCGCCGGAGGCCTTGCCGTTGAGGCACCACTTCAGCGCGTCGGCGTACACCTCGGGGTGGTTCGGGTAGTCGTGCGAGGAGAGGTAGAAGGTCGGCGCGTAGAAGAAGCAGGCGGACTGGAACAGCGCCGGCTGGTCCTTGCACGGGTACAGCGGGTCCTGGGCGAGCTTGTCGGCGGGCAGGTTGGCCTTCGCCGTCTCGTCCTCCTCGTCCGGGCCGAAGAGCTGCATGAACAGGCCCTCCGAGCAGCGGATCCGGTTCTGGTCGGTGGTGAACTTGTTGCACAGGTCGCGGGCCTTGGCCACGTCCTGCTTGGCGACGAACATGGTGCCGTGGCCGACGCCGTGGATGCACGGGCCGGTGTTCTTGGGGGCGCACAGCTTGAGCAGGTCCACCTCGGGCTGGGTGGAGGCGTTCAGCATCTCCTCGACCGCGCCGTGCAGGTAGCCGGCCGCGCAGGTCTCGTGCGGGAAGGAGATCACCTTCTGGAAGTCGGCGTTGAACCGCTTCACCGCCGCGTGCCCGAGCTCGTGCGCGATCGGGTGGCAGAACCGCACGGTGTACGGCTTCTCCTTGCTGATCCTGTCGAGGTCGGCCAGCGCCACGCCGGGGTCGGTGGCCTCCATCTCGGCCATCAGCTTGTTCCGCAGCGTCGAGCGGGTCCACACCGCCGGGTCCCCGGTCGGGGTGGCGGTCGTCGCGGTGCCCTGGCCGCCGGTGGGCGGTGCGCCCCCGCCCGGCGTCCCGGGGGCGGCCGAGCCCGCCGCGGTGGTGGCGGTGGCGGGCGTCCAGTCGGTGACCGCCACCGAGCCGAGGCCGAGGACCCCCAGCAGGAGGGCGGTGAGAATCGCGAACGCTCGCGGTTGCATGACGGAGATCCCCCGGCGGATCGAGGCGGACGGGTCGCTCCCCATCCTGACGGCACCTGGGTGGGAATCCGTGTTTTCGGCCGCCATTCGGGAGGTGTCGGCGACGCTACCGCACGCCGTGTCCGCCCAACGAGGCGGGCTGGCCGGCGTCACCGTCCGCGACGGGCCACCCGGGCGGCGCAGCGGCACGGGCGGTGCCGCCGCGCCGCCGGGGAAGGCTGACGCCCCGGGAGGCGCGCCGGAGTCAGAGCTCCAGCGAGACCTGGTACTCCGTCAGCCAGGTGTTGAGGTCCAGCGCCAGGTCGGCCGCGAGCCGGACGGACTGCGGGTCGGTGTCCGGGGCGAGCGCGTCGGTGAGCGCCCGGCGGTCCAGCAGGCCGAGGACGGGCGCCTTCGGGTCGGCGGCCACTTCGGCGAGCTCGGCCCGCAGCAGCGCCGGGTAGTGCGGGTCCTGGACGATGGGGTAGGGGCTCTTCACCCGGTCGGCGATCTCGGGCGGCAGGACGTCGCGGACGGCGGCGCGCAGCAGGCTCTTCTCCCGGCCGTCGAAGTTCTTCATCGCCCACGGGGTGTTGAAGACGTACTGGACCAGCCGGTGGTCGCAGAACGGCACCCGGACCTCCAGCCCGTTGGCCATGCTCATCCGGTCCTTGCGGTCCAGCAGGATGCAGACGAAGCGGGTCAGGTTGAGGTACGAGATCTCCCGCATCCGCCGCTCCACCGGGGAGGCGTCGGGCAGGTGCGGGACCTCGGCCAGCGCCTCCCGGTAGCGGGCCCGCCGGTACTCGTGGACGTCGAGCTTGGCGACCAGCCCGCGGTCGAGCAGCTGCTCGCGCGGCCCGGCGCCCTCGCCGGCGAGCTGGGTGACCGCGCCCGCCCACGGGAAGTCGTCGGCGGCGACCAGCCGTGGGTCGTGGAACCAGCGGTAGCCGCCGAAGAGCTCGTCCGCGGACTCGCCGGACAGCGCCACCGTGGAGTGCTCGCGCACCCCGCGGAAGAGCAGCAGCAGCGAGGTGTCCATGTCGCCGAAGCCGCCCGGGGTGTCCCGGGCGCGCAGCACGGCGGCGCGCTGCTCGGGGTCGGTGAGGGCGGCGCTGTCCAGCTCGATGACGCTGTGGTCGGCGCCGACGTGCCGCGCGAGCAGGCGGGCGTACGGGCCGTCCGGGGTGGAGCGCACCTCGTCGGCCCGGAAGTGCTCGCTCTGGCCGGTGAAGTCGACGGCGAAGGAGCGCACCGGGCCGGCGCCGGCGGCGCGCAGCGCCCGGGCGGCGAGGGCGGTGACGGCGCTGGAGTCGAGCCCGCCGGAGAGCAGCGAGCAGAGCGGGACGTCGGACTCCAGCTGGCGGTGGACGATGTCGTCGAGCAGGGCCCGGACGGTGGCCACCGTGGTGTCCAGGTCGTGGGTGTGCTCGCGGGCCTCCAGGCCCCAGTACCGGCGGATCGAGATGCCCTCGCGGCGGATCCGGACCACGTGGCCGGGCCGCACCTCGGCGATGCCGCGGTAGACCGAGCGGCCGGGGGACTTGGTGACGGCGAACATCTCGCGCAGGCCGTCCAGGTCGACGACCGGCCGGACGGCGGGGTGGGCGAGCACGGCCTTCACCTCGGAGCCGAAGACCACGCCGTGCGGGGTCGGGTGGTAGTGCAGCGGCTTGACGCCCATCCGGTCGCGGACCAGCAGCAGTTCCTGGCCGCGGGTGTCCCAGACCGCGAAGGCGAACATGCCGTTCAGCCGCTCGGCCAGGCCCTCGCCCCACTCCAGGTAGGCGTGCAGCACCACCTCGGTGTCGCTGCGGGTGCGGAACCGGTGGCCGGCCGCCTCCAGCTCGGCGCGCAGCTCGCGGTGGTTGTACACCTCCCCGCTGTAGGTGAGGGCGGCCAGCACCCGGCCGTCGTGCTCGACGGTCATGGGCTGGGTGCCGCCCTCGATGTCGATCACGGCGAGGCGGCGGTGGCCGAGCGCGGCGTGCCGCTCCAGGTGGACCCCGCCGGCGTCCGGGCCGCGGCAGAGCTGGGTGGCCGTCATCGCGTCGAGCACCGCACGTTCGGTGGTGAGGTCGCGGTCGAAGGCGACCCATCCGGTGATCCCGCACATCAGCAAGCCTCCGGTTCGTCCGATCCGCATCTCCGATGCGTATGCGGACCAACACGCTACGTGGCGATCCGGTGCCGCTACAAGGGTGTGTCGACGAGGTGACGGTCCCGCGTTCCGCCGGCCATGAGAGGGCGGCCGGGCGTCCGGAGGCCTTCCTTGCGCCGAAAGTCTCAAGATCTGCCCGAATTCGGGCAGGATCTTTGATCTCGCCGGGAGGCCCGGCCTAGAGTCCTCACTCGTGTCCAGCTCACCCGGCTCCTCGCACCCTCACGAAGACCTGCTCGCCCACCTCACCCGGACCAGCCCCCTCGGGCCCCGGGAGGCGGCGCGGGTGGTGGCGGAGGTCCTGGCGTACTTCTCCGAGACGACCGAGGAGTACGTCCGCCGCCGGCACGGCGAGCTGCAGGCACGCGGCCTGACCAACGAGCGGATCTTCGCCCGGCTGGCCGAGGAGCTGCCCGCCCGGCGGGTGGCGGCACCCGAGCTCTCGGCCCGGCAGCTGCGCCGGATCGTCTACGGCTGAGCGCCGCCCCCGACCGTCTTACGAAGCCACCACCTCTGTCATTCGAAGGAGTCACCAGATGTGCGGAATCGTGGCCTACATCGGCCCCAAGGACGCGACGCCCTTCCTGCTGGAGGGCCTGGCCCGGCTGGAGTACCGCGGCTACGACTCGGCCGGCGTGGCCGTCACCGGGCGCACCGGCGGTCTGAAGGTCCGCAAGGTCAAGGGCCGGGTCGCCGACCTCGCCGCCGTGGTGCCCGCCCGGTTCAAGGGCACCACCGGCATCGGCCACACCCGCTGGGCCACCCACGGCGTGCCCAGCGACGCCAACGCTCACCCGCACCTGGACGACGCCGAGCGGATCGCGGTCGTCCACAACGGCATCATCGAGAACGCCGACGAGCTGCGCGCCCGGCTGACCGAGGAGGGCGCCGTCTTCCGCTCCGAGACCGACACCGAGGTGCTCGCCCACCTGATCTCCGCCCACGCCACCGAGGGCGTGGAGCTGGAGGAGGCCGTGCGCGCCGCGCTCGGCAAGGTCGTCGGCACCTACGGCATCGCCGTGCTCGACGCCGAACAGCCCGACCGGATCGTGGTCGCCCGCAACGGCAGCCCGATCGTGCTCGGCATCGGCGAGAAGGAGATGTTCGCCGCCTCCGACGTCTCGGCACTGGTCCGCTACACCCGCCAGGTCGTCCACCTGGAGGACGGCGAGCTCGCCACCGTGCGCGCCGACGGCTTCCGCACCTTCACCGAGGACGCCCGCACCACCCACCGTCAGCCGTCCACCGTGGACTGGGACATCGACTCCTACGACACCGGCGGCTACGAGCACTTCCTGCTCAAGGAGATCCACGAGCAGCCCGGCTCGGTCGAGCGCACCCTCAGCGGCCGGCTCGACGAGCGGTTCGCCACCGCCCACCTCGGCGGCCTCAACCTGGACGCCCGCGAGCTGCGCGAGATCCGCCGGGTCAAGATCCTCGGCTGCGGCTCCGCCTACTACGCCGGCGAGATGGGCGCCCAGCTGATCGAGGAGCTCTCCCGCATCCCCGCGCACAGCGAGCCCGCCTCCGAGTTCCGCTACCGCAACCCGGTGATCGAGGCGGACACCCTGTACGTCGCGGTCAGCCAGTCCGGCGAGACCTACGACACGCTGGCCGCCGTCCAGGAGATCAAGCGCAAGGGCGGCCGGGTGCTCGGCGTCGTCAACACCGTCGGCAGCGCCATCGCCCGCGAGTGCGACGGCGGCATCTACCTGCACGCCGGGCCGGAGGTCTCGGTCGCCTCCACCAAGGCGTTCACCTCCACCGTCGTCGCCTTCGCGCTGCTCGCCCTGCACTTCGGCCGGATCCACGACCTCTCGCCCGCCGACGGCCGCCGCATCGTGGCGGGCCTGCGGGCGCTGCCGGACCAGATCCGGGAGATCCTCGCCCAGAGCGACGGCATCGCCGAACTCGCCGCCGAGTACGCCGAGTCGGAGGGCATGATGTTCATCGGCCGGGTCCGCGGCTACCCGGTGGCCCGCGAGGGCGCGCAGAAGCTCAAGGAGATCTCGTACGTGCACGCCGAGGCCTACCCGGCCAGCGAGCTGAAGCACGGCCCGCTCGCGCTGATCAGCCCCGAGCTGCCGACCGTCGCCCTGGTGCCGGACGACGAGCTGCTGGACAAGAACCTCACCACGCTCGGCGAGATCAAGGCCCGCTCCGGCCGGGTGGTGGCCGTCGCCCACCGCCGGCCCGAGGCGAAGCTCGCCGACCACTGCATCCTGGTCCCGAAGAGCGAGCCCGAGCTCGACCCGCTGCTGCTCAACATCCCGCTCCAGCTGCTCGCCTACCACGCCGCGGTGGCGCTGAAGCGCGACGTCGACAGGCCGCGCAACCTCGCCAAGAGCGTGACGGTGGAGTAGCCGCCCCGGAGCGCCGGCCCCCCGCGCCGGGGCCGGTGCCGGGCCGGTGCCGGGCCGGGGCCGCGGCAGCCGTCGCCCACCCGGACTCAGCCGCGGGTGAAGCTGCCGAGGCCCTCGTGGTTGAACTGCTCGACCACCACCGTGGACGCCCGCCCGTCGGCGCCCACGGTGAACGTCACCCCGGACAGGCCGACCGCGTTCTCGCCCCTGGTCTGGAAGCTGAAGGTGTCGCCGGCGTAGTGCCGGAGCGGGAACCGCAGGTCGTCCGGCCCCAGGCTCATCACCAGTCCGCCGTCCTGCGCGCTCACCGTCAGCGGACCGTAGTAGCCGTTGCCGTACGTGCCGAGGTAGGCCGCGTCCGCCTTCGCGGGGGCGGCGCCCGCGGGCGGACTGGTGTAGTCGGTCGGCGAGACGCCGCCCATCGCGGCCGCGGGGACGACCTTGCCGTACAGGCCGAGCCAGTCGACCGTCAGCCGGCCCTCCTGGGCGTGGTCGAAGAACTCGGCGGCCACCGCCTCCGGGACGCCGATCGGCTGACCGTTGCTCAGCACGACGATCCCGAGCTGCTCCGACGGCAGCAGCGTCACCACCGTCGCCGCGCCCAGCTCGAAGGCGCCGGAGTGGTTCAGTCGGAGCCGCCCGTGCGGGTCGTAGCTCACGTTCCAGCCGAGGCCGTAGAAGCCCGGGTTGCCGGCCGGCGCCATCGGCGGGTTGGCGACGCTGTGCGGCACCCGGGTCTCGTTCAGGCCCGCCGGGTCGACGACCTGCCTGCCCTCGAACGTGCCGTCGGCCAGCTGCAGCCGCATCCACTTGGCGAGGTCCCGCACGGTCGAGGTCACCCCGCCGGCGGGCGACTGCGGGTCCGGGTTCTGCGTGGTGCTGACC
The DNA here is from genome assembly GCF_042677465.1 of Kitasatospora sp. NPDC127111. Taxonomy (NCBI): domain Bacteria; kingdom Bacillati; phylum Actinomycetota; class Actinomycetes; order Kitasatosporales; family Streptomycetaceae; genus Kitasatospora; species Kitasatospora sp. NPDC127111. The sequence goes on along the minus strand of NZ_JBHXTG010000034.1, from coordinate 58,605 downwards.
TGCCAGCCGCCGCCGGCGGCCCGTACGTGCGGTACCGCCTTGTCCGCCGCGGCGTCGTAGGCGGAGCGGCGCGAGCTGGTCGAGGTCATGCCCAGCGGCCCGTAGAGCGTGTCGGCCGCGAGGTCCTCCCAGGCCACGCCCTTCGCCCTGGCCACCGCCACCGCCGCCTCGGTGAGGCCGTAGTTGGTGTACGCGTAGCTCGCCCGGAACGGCGAGAGCGGCTGGTCGCGCAGGTGCCGCAGGATGTGGTCACGCTGGTAGCCGAGGTCCTCCAGCAGGTCGCCCGCGTGGTCGGGCAGGCCGCTGCGGTGCGAGAACAGGTCGGCGATCGTCACGTGGCCGCTCACCCAGGGGTCGGCCAGCGCGAACTCCGGGTCGTGCGCGGTGACCGGGTCGTCCCACTTCACCGCCTTCTGGCCGACCACCCCGGCGACCACGGTCGAGGCGATCGGCTTGGAGACCGAGGCGAGCTGGAACACCGTGTCCGGCCCCACGGCGTCGGGCCTGCCCAGCTCACGCACCCCGTAGCCCTTCGCGACGAGCACCTTGTCCCGGTGGACCACGGCGACGGCGACCCCCGGGACACCCGTCTTCGTCATCGCGTCCTGCACGAAGCCGTCCAGCGCGGCCACGGCGGCGGACACCTGGGCGTCGGTCAGCTGCGCGGGCGGCTGGGCCGGCGGCGCCGTGGCCAGGGCGGAGGGGCTCGCGGCCGGGGACGGGCTCTGGACGGGGGCGGCGGCCGGATCGGTGGCCTTCGCCGAGGTGCACCCGGCCAGCAGCGGACCGGCCAGCAGCACGGCGGCCAGCAGCGGCGCGCCGGTGCGCAGCCCCGGACGGCGGCCGTTCCGACGTGCCGCGCCGTGACGGTGCATCAAGGTCCTCCCGCGTCCGGACGGCGGCGCCACCCCGGTCCGGTAGCGCCGCCGCCTGCCTCACGGCGCGAGTATTGGCCGGGGCCGGAGGAGCCCGGCCGCCGCCGCGCGCCCTCGCGGGCGCAATCCACCCGCTCGGTCGAGCCGCGGTGCGCCCCCGGGGCCTGTTCCGGCCCTGGGGTCCGTCTTCACACTCCCGTCGTCCGCCCGGAGGGCGGGCGGGGCGGCCTTGGGGTGCGTGCACCGCAAGGCGGAGGAGCCTCGCGCGGGACGCCCGGCAGCTCGGACAGCCGCTGGTAGCCGACCCGGCCGTCCTGCTGCGGTTCGCGGGCGAGGGCGGCGGCTGTGGCGTCGAGCACGCGGGGCTCCTGGGGCTCCGGGGGCTCCTGGGCGTCGAGGCGGGGAGTCCCGGCGATCCACCGCCCGACGGCGACCGCCCCCCGGTCCGGGGCGGACCAGGGGGTAGGGGGACGGGGACGGGGGACGGGGGAGCGGCGTTACGCCTTGGCCTGCTGCTGGATCCGCACCATGTTGCCCGAGGGGTCACGGAACGCGCAGTCGCGCGGCCCCCAGGCCTGGTCGATCGGCTCCTGCAGCACCTCGGCACCGGACGCCCGGACCCGCTCGAAGGTCGCGTCGACGTCGTCGGTGCTGAAGACGGTCATCGGCAGGACGCCCTTGGTGAGCAGCTCCTGCAGGGCGTCGCCGTCGGCCTGGGAACGGCCGGCGTGCGGCTCCGAGAGCACGATGTCGAGGCCCGGCTGCGCCGGGCTGCCCAGCGTGACCCAGCGGAACTCGCCCGAGGCGACGTCGTTGCGGAGCTCCAGGCCGAGCGCGTCGCGGTAGAAGGCGAGCGCCGCGTCGACGTCGTTGACGGTGATGTGGCAGTACTGGAGTGCGATGGTCATGCCGTCCACGTTAGGCGGCGGCGGCGCGATCCACTTCTCCGATCCTGCTCGGCCGCGGCCTCCTCGTCGGGCGGGTGCGCACCTTCGCCACGCACGCCGGCATCGCCGCCACGGCCCGGTGCTCCCGGGCGCGGTACGCGCTGGGCGTCTCGCCGACGATCTCGGTGAACCGGGAGCTGAATGAGCCGAGTGAGGTACAGCCGACCGTCATGCAGGCGTCCGTCACGCTCACGCCCGCGCGCAGCAGTGCCATCGCCCGCTCGATCCGGCGGGTCATGAGGTAGTTGTACGGCGTCTCGCCGTAGGCCGCGCGGAACCGCCGGGAGAAGTGCGCCGGCGACATCAGCGCACGCCGGGCCATCGTCGGGACGTCGAGCGGCCGCGCGTACTCCCGGTCGATCAGATCACGGGCCCGGCGCAGGTGCGCGAGGTTCTCAAGCTCCTCCGGGGTCATGCGAACGACGCTACCACCCACCCCCGACACCGCGGCGACCTGCGGAAACGCTCAAACGGCGGCGGGGCCGGCGGCGCTGTCCGGGGCGACGGCGGCGGGGCCGGCGGGGGCGCCGGGGGCGGCGCGGAAGGCGATCAGGGCGATGTCGTCACGGGCGTCGGGGACCTCGGCCAGCAGGCGGTCGCAGAGGTCCGGGAGCGGCAGACCGCGGGCCCGGTCGGCGGCGGCCGCCAGCCGGTCCAGGCCGGCGGCCAGGTTCTCGCCGGGCACCTCGACCAGGCCGTCGGTGTAGAGCAGCACCGTGTCGCCCGGGGCGATCCGCGCGCGGTGGGTGCGGCGCGGCTCCGCCGGGGCCACGCAGAGCGGCACGTCCGCCTCCTCGGCGTCGAGGAACCGCGGCGGGCCGGCGGCCGGGAGCAGCAGCGGCGGCGGGTGCCCCGCGTTCGACCAGGCCGCCTGCCAGCCGCCGTCGCCCTCGCCGGAACGGGCCAGGTGCAGGTGGACGGCGGTCGCGAAGGCGGCGACGCCGAGCCCGTCCGCGGCGGCGTCCAGCCCGGTCAGGGCGTCGGCGGGGGTGTGCAGGTGGGTGCGGTTGTACGCGATGGACCGCAGCATGCTGCGCAGCTGGCCCATGGTCGTGGCGGCGGTGAGGTCGTGGCCGGCCACGTCGCCGATGGTCAGGGCGAGCGAGCCGTCGGGGAGCACGAAGGCGTCGTACCAGTCACCGCCGACCTCGGCCGCGCGGTTGCCGGGCTGGTAGCGGGCGACGAGCCCGGCGCCCGGCACGGTGGGCGGGGCGGTGAGCAGCGCCCGCTGGAGGACGAGCGCGGCGTGCCGGGTGCGCTGGAGCTCCAGGGTCTGGCGCAGCGGCAGCTGGGCGCGCTGGAGCACCTCCTGGAGCAGCTCGATGTCGGCGCGGCCCGGCGGCGGGGTGTCGCCGCAGCCGGCCGCGGCGGCCAGCGCGACGGTGGTGCCGTCGAGGACGATGGGCAGCAGGGTGAGGCTGGTGGCGCCGGCCCGGTCCAGCCAGCGGGACGACTCCTCGGGGACCACGCCGGACGGGACGCGACCGGCCGGGAAGGTGAGCAGGACGGGCGCCCGCTCGTCGACCGCCCGCCGCGCCGCGGGCCCGAGCAGGAAGCTCTGCTGGCGCAGCGGCGGCAGGGGCGGCAGGCCGGGCCTGGCGGTGGAGGCGATTCGGGTGGCGCGCGGTCCGCCCGGCCGGCGGGGCTGGCCGGACCGGGCCGGCTGCTCCCGTTCGGCCAGCACGAACACCGTGCAGGCGTCGGTGAGTTCGGGCACCACCAGGTCGGCGACGGCGGCGAACGCGTCCTCGGGCCGGGTGGCCTCGGTGACGGCGACGGCCCGGGCGAGCATGCGCTCGCGCATCCGGTTGCGCCAGCGGTCCTCGATGTCGGAGGTGGCACCGATCCACTCCACCAGTCGGCCGTCGCGGACGATCGGCACGGCCCGCGAGGCGACGTGGCGGTACTCGCCGGAGGCGGTGCGGACCCGGAAGGTGTGCTCGAACATCGACGGTTCGCCGGCCTCCGCCTCCGTCCACCGGCGCGCCAGGCCGTCCCGGTCGCGGGGGTGGATCAGTTCGAACCAGGCCTCGTCCATGGTGTCGCGCCAGGGGTGGCCGGTCAGCTCCTCCCAGCCCGGGACCAGTTCGGCCATCGTGCCGTCGGGGAGGTTGAGCCAGACCAGCTGGGAGACCGCCGACAGCAGCGCCTCGTAGCGCTCCAGGGCGTGCAGGCGGTCGGCCGACAGCCGCTCGGCCCGCTGGACGGAGTGCACCTCGGCGGTGGTGTCGATCGCGCTGACCAGGACGCCGGGGCCGAACCGGGAGGAGACCGGCGAGCAGCTGTAGACGAAGTGCCGGTGGTCCTCGGGGTCGTCCTCGTCGGAGGTCTCCAGCGTCCGCGGGGTGGTGACCCGGCGGGCCGTCCCGTCGGCGCGGACCAGGTCGAGGGTCTCGATGAACCGGTCCACCCCGGGCTCGGTGAACACCTCGCGGATCGGCACCCCGACCGGCCGGGGGCCGAACAGGTCGCCGAAGGCGTCGTTCCGGTACACCAGACGGTGCTCCGGCCCGGCCGTGAGGGCGATCGCCACGATGGCCCGGTCGAAGACCTCCGGTGTCAGCTGGGGCTCGGGCACCCGTCTCGTTCCCCCTTCGGCGGTGCGGGCGGCGACGCCGAGTCCGGCGCCGCGGCCGCTCGGTGGGCGACGGCCGGAGGGCGGGCGGCGCTGATCGCCGGCGGCCGTCCCTGGCACGGTACCCGGCCGACCGGGCGCACCCGGGCCGCGGGGTGGCCGCACCGGCCGTCGTGTCGCGGGGGCGCGCGGTGCCGTCGCGGCGGGGCGGGCGGGCGTCCGCACAGGAAGTCGGCCCGGCCGACTTCCTGTGCGGGGTGGGGTCGGGGTCAGCCGGTGGTGCGCCGGGCGGCGAGGGAGTTGAGCAGGGCGGCGCCGCGTTCGGCGTCGTCGACGCTCACCGCGAAGTCGGCGCCCTGGTGCGGGTGGATGACCAGGCAGTCGCCGCGGCGCAGCATCACCGTGGTGCCCAGACCGCTGAGCCGGTAGCCCCAGCCGCCGACCTGGGCCGGGGTGCGCTGCTCGGCACGGGCCGACTCGATGGCCTCGACCGGCCAGCGGCGGACCGGCCAGCCGGCCGGGCCGAAGGCGACCTCCAGCCCCTTGGGCGTCACCAGGGCCTGGACGGAGGAGCAGAGGTACACGGCGATCGCGACGATCACCAGCGGGACGAGCACCGGCCACGGCGAGCCGATCAGCCCGGCGAGGGCGGCGACGGCGGTGCCGGCGGCGAGCAGGCCGGACAGCGCGGCGGTCAGCAGGAGCCAGCCGTTGACGGCGCGGGAGAGCCAGGCGAACCGCTCGCCGGCGGGGATGTCGAGCTGCGGGCCCCCGGCGGGTCCGTCGGCGGGTGAGTCGGCCGGTCCGTTGCCCGGCCCTGCGGACGCCAGGGCGGTGGTGCGGCGGGCGGCGAGGCCGACGACCAGGCCGGTGAGGGCCGACGTCGTCAGGACGAGGGCGACGTCGAGGCCGACGTCGCCGGCCTCGGTCCAGACGGCGCGGTCCAGGTTGGCGTGCACGATCGAGGCCTGGGCGCCGGCGACCAGCACGCCCGCGGCGGCCAGCGCCGCGCGGTGCCAGTGCCGCGCCGGGTCGCCGGTCCACCGGGCGCTCAGCGCGAACCCGGCCAGCAGGACCGTCCAGAGCGCCGCCGGGAACACCGGCACCGCCCAGAACGGCATCGAACCGTCCGGGCCGCCGCCGCCGCTCCAATGGCTGGCCACCCGCTCCGGCAGCCGGCCGGCCGCGGCCGCCGGCAGCGCGACCAGCATCGCGTACACCGCCGCCGCCCAGGCGACGGCACCCCAGCGCGTACCTCGTATCCGGTTCCCCCCGGCGTTCACGGCAGCCTCCTGATCAGTTCGACGAGATCGGCCCTGCTGTACCCCAGCCGCGTGGCCTCGGCGAGCAGCGCGCCGGCCTGGTCCACCAGGCGGGCCCGCTGGTCCGCGCCGGCGAGCACGGTCACCCCGCGGCCGCGGCGGAACTCCAGCACTCCTTCGTCCCGGAGCGCGCGCAGGCCGCGCAGGACGGTGTTGGCGTTGACGCCCAGCGCCCGGGACAGCTCCCGGGCGGGCGGCAGCCGGTCGCCCGGCGCGCACTCGCCCTCGGCGATGGCGCGGCGGATCGCGCCCGCCACCTGCTCGTGCAGGGGGCGGCTGTCGGTGAGGTCCAGCTTCAGCAGCATGATGCTATCGACAGTAGCACCATCTACGCCCGGCGGCGGGCCGTGGGCCGTGGGCCGTGAGCGCGGTCGGTGGTCGGCGGGGGTGGGCCGTTGGCCGGGGCGGCGGGGCCGGGACGCGCAACGGCCGGCCGGGTCTGGGGCGACCGGCCGGCCGTGGGCCGTGGGCCGGGGGTGCGGTCGTGGTCGGCGGGGGTGGGCCGTTGGTCGGGACGGCGAGGTCGGGACGAGGAATGGTCGGCCGCCCTGGGTGTGGGGCGATGGGTGAGGTGGGGGGCGGTCAGTGGTCGGCACTGGGGGCGGTGGTGCCGGGCCGGGCCATGGCGGCCGCTCTCGGGTGTGGGGCGACCGGCCGGCCGTGGGCCGAGGCACGGTCGGTGGTCGGCGCTGGGGGCGGCGGTGCCGGGCCGGGCAACGGCCGGCCGCCCTCGGGTGTGGGGCGACCGGCCGGGTGGTGCGGTCGGTGGTCGGCGGCGGTGCCGGGGTGTGGAAGGGCCGGCCGCCCCGCGGGTGCGGGGCGATCGGCCGGGGGGTGCGGTCAGTAGTCGGCGCTGGGGGCGGCGGCGGTGGGGCCGAGGTCGGGGAGGTCGCGGAGCTCGACGGCCTCGGCGTGGGTCTCGAGTTCCAGGACGATCAGCTCGTTGACGCCCGTGCGCCAGAGCGGGCCCGGAGCGTAGAGGGTGCGCTGCGGGCCCTGGTGGGTGTAGCGGCCGAGCAGGAAGCCGTTCAGCCAGAGCAGGCCGCGGCCCCAGCCCGGGAGGGCGACGAAGGCGTCGGCGGGGGCGTCCAGGGTGGCCTCGAAACGGTGGAAGACCGGGTCGCCGTCGCCCGCCCCGACGCCGTCCGAGAAGTCGAGGGAGCCGAGGTCGGCGAGCGGGAGCGGCCGCAGCTCCCACCCGAACAGGCGCTGGTGCCCGTGCGCGACGCCGCGGCCGATGCCCTTGCGGTCGTTCTCCAGCATCGGGCCGTAGTTCGCCCGGCCGAGCGCCTCGACCAGGATGTCGAGCGTCACGCCCGCCGGCCCGGTCGCCAGCGGCAGCGTCGCGCCGGGGGCGTTGCCGTCCAGGACGCCGAGCGGCACCCCGTCGGCGAAGACGTGGGCACGGTCGCCGATGCCGTCGATCCGCAGCGGCAGGGCGGCCCGGGGGCCGGGGACCCGGGTGCGGTAGTGGATCAGCCCGAGCGACTGGCCCACCCGTTCCATCGGCTCGGGGGCGGCCCGGTGCAGCGGGGCGGTGAGGGTGTCGAGGGCCGCCAGCAGGCGGGCGCGGCCGGTCGCGCGCTCGATCCGCTGCGGCGCGACCCGCGGCGGAGGCTCCGGCAGCTCGACGTCCGGCAGCGGGACGTACCTGCCGATGACGGCGCGGAACGCGTGGAACTTCTCGGTGAGTTCGCCGGCCTCGCCGATCGGCGCGTCGTAGTCGTAGCTGGTGACGTTGGGCTCGTGGCCGGCGTCCTCGGGGTGGGCGCCGGTGTGGTTGGCGCCGGCCCAGAAGCCGAAGTTGGTGCCGCCGTGCGCCATGTAGAGGTTGACGGAGGCGCCGGTGGCGAGCAGGTCGTCGAGCGCCCGGGCGGACTCCCCGGCGTCCCGGACGTGGTGCGGCTCGCCGAGGCGGTCGAACCAGCCGATCCAGAACTCCATCGCGGTCAGCGGGCCCTTGGGCTGGTGGCGCCGGAGCACCTCGAAGCGCTCGGCGGGCCGCGAGCCGAAGGTGGCGGTGGCGAGGTGGCCGGGAATGGTGCCGCCCTGCTGCATGGTGTCCTCGGCGCCGTCGGCGGTGAACAGCAGGCAGTCGACGCCGCGGGCGAGCAGCCCGTCGCGCAGGTGGGCCAGGTAGGCGGCGTCGTTGCCGTAGCTGCCGTACTCGTTCTCCACCTGGACGGCCACCACCGGGCCGCCCCGGCTGGCCAGCAGCGGCAGGATCTCGGGCACCACGGCGTCGAACCAGCCGTCCACCTCGGCCAGGTAGGCCGGGTCGGCGCAGCGCAGCCGCAGGCCGTCGACGGCGAGCAGCCGGGCCGGGAGGCCGCCGAACTCCCACTCCGCGCAGATGTACGGGCCGGGGCGCAGGATGACGTCCAGGCCGTTCGTCCGCGCCAGCCGCGCGAACCGGGCCAGGTCCCGCCAGCCGGTGAAGTCGACCTCGCCGGAGGGCAGTTCGTGGAAGTTCCACGGGACGTAGGTGTCGACGGTGTTGGCGCCCATCGCCCGCAGCCGCCGCAGGCGGTCGTCCCAGAGGTCGGGGTGGACGCGGAAGTAGTGCACGGCGCCGGAGATGATCCGGTGCGGTGCGCCGTCGCGGCGGAATCCGGTGTCGTCGTACTCGAGCATGAGGACCGGCCTTCGGTGGGAACGGGGCTTGCTGGTCGGGGAGTTCGAGCTGTCGTGCGGTGGGGGTGCGTCGTACCGGCAGGATAGTTCGCGCGGTCCGTCCGGGGGGTGGTTCGCCTCGCTCCGGCGAGCCGGCGAGCCGGGGAGCCCCGGACCTCCGCGTCGACGGTCTCGACCTCGGCCCGGACGGTTCGGCCGGCCGGCGATCGCCCCGACGCGGGAGAACCGGCGATACTGCTCGGAGCCGGCCGATCGAGTCAGGTGACGACGGCGGTGACCGCGCCGGCGGCCCCGCCCCATGGACTGGAGACACCATGAGCAAGGACGCGAGGACGGACCCGCACTCGCCCGAGCCGCACGTTGCCGACAGCCACGATCTGATCCGCGTGCACGGCGCACGCGAGAACAACCTCAAGGACGTCAGCATCGAGATCCCGAAGCGCCGGCTGACGGTGTTCACCGGGGTCTCCGGCTCGGGCAAGAGCTCACTGGTGTTCGACACGATCGCCGCCGAGTCGCAGCGGCTGATCAACGAGACGTACAGCGCCTTCGTGCAGGGCTTCATGCCGACGCTGGCGCGGCCCGAGGTCGACGTCCTCGACGGGCTGACCACCGCGATCATCGTCGACCAGCAGCGGATGGGTGCCGACCCCCGCTCCACGGTCGGCACCGCCACCGACGCCAACGCGATGCTGCGCATCCTGTTCAGCCGGCTCGGGCAGCCGCACATCGGCTCGCCCAAGGCGTTCTCCTTCAACGTCGCCTCGGTCAGCGGGGCGGGTGCGGTCACCGTGGAGCGCGCCGGCCGGACGGTGAAGGAACGCCGCGAGTTCAGCATCACCGGCGGCATGTGCACGCGCTGCGAGGGCCGCGGCGCGGTCACCGACATCGACCTCACGCAGCTCTTCGACGACGCCAAGTCGCTCAACGAGGGCGCGCTCACCATCCCGGGCTACACCGCCGGCGGCTGGAACCACCGGCTCTACAGCGAGTCGGGCCTCTACGACCCGGACAAGCCGATCCGCCGGTTCACCGAGCGGGAGCTGGCGGACTTCCTCCACCGCGAGCCGACCAGGATGAAGATCGCGGGCATCAACATGACCTACGAGGGGCTGGTCCCGCGCATCCAGCGGTCGATGCTCTCCAAGGACAAGGAGGCGATGCAGCCGCACATCCGCGCGTTCGTGGAGCGCGCGGTCACCTTCACCACCTGCCCCGACTGCGACGGCACCCGGCTCAGCGAGGCCGCCCGGTCGTCGAGGATCAGGGGGATCAGCATCGCCGACGCCTGCGCGATGCAGATCAGCGACCTGGCCGACTGGGTCCGCGGGCTCGACGAGCCGTCGGTGGCACCGCTGCTCGCCACGCTGCAGCAGACCCTCGACTCGTTCGTGGAGATCGGCCTCGGCTACCTCTCGCTCGACCGGCCGGCCGGCACGCTGTCCGGCGGCGAGGCGCAGCGCACCAAGATGATCCGCCACCTCGGCTCCTCGCTCACCGACGTCACCTACGTCTTCGACGAGCCCACCATCGGCCTGCACCCGCACGACATCCAGCGGATGAACGGCCTGCTGCTGCGGCTGCGGGACAAGGGCAACACGGTGCTGGTGGTCGAGCACAAGCCGGAGACGATCGCGATCGCCGACCACGTGGTGGACCTCGGCCCGGGCGCCGGCACGGCGGGCGGCGCGGTCTGCTTCGAGGGCACCGTCGACGGGCTGCGGGCCGCCGGCACCGTGACCGGCCGGCACCTCGACGACCGTTCCGCCGTCAAGGAGTCGGTGCGCGAGCCCACCGGCAGGCTGGAGATCCGCGGCGCGACGACGCACAACCTGCGCAACGTCGACGTCGACGTCCCGCTCGGGGTGCTGGTCGTGGTGACCGGTGTGGCCGGCTCCGGCAAGAGCTCGCTGGTGCACGGCTCGCTGGTCAACGGCTCCGGGCCGGACGGCGCGGGAGTGGTCTCGGTCGACCAGGGCGGGATCCGCGGCTCGCGGCGGAGCAACCCGGCGACGTACTCCGGGCTGCTCGACCCGATCCGCAAGGCGTTCGCGAAGGCCAACGGCGTGAAGCCGGCCCTGTTCAGCGCCAACTCCGAGGGCGCCTGCCCGAACTGCAACGGCGCCGGCGTCGTCTACACCGACCTGGCGATGATGGCCGGGGTCGCCACCGTCTGCGAGGAGTGCGAGGGGAAGCGCTTCGACGCCTCGGTGCTGGAGTACCACCTCGGCGGCCGCGACATCAGCGAGGTGCTGGCGATGTCGGTGGCGGAGGCCGAGGAGTTCTTCGGCGCGGGCGAGGCGCGCACGCCGGCCGCGCACGCCGTGCTGAAGCGGCTCTCCGACGTCGGGCTCGGCTACCTCACCCTCGGCCAGCCGCTCACCACGCTCTCCGGCGGCGAGCGGCAGCGGCTCAAGCTGGCCACCCACATGGCCGAGAAGGGCGGCGTCTACGTCCTGGACGAGCCGACCGCCGGTCTGCACCTCGCCGACGTCGAGCAGCTGCTGGGCCTGCTCGACCGGCTGGTCGACTCCGGGAAGTCGGTCATCGTCGTCGAGCACCACCAGGCGGTCATGGCGCACGCCGACTGGATCATCGACCTCGGTCCCGGCGCCGGCCACGACGGCGGGCGGGTCGTCTTCGAGGGCACGCCCGCCGACCTGGTCGCGGCCCGCGCCACCCTCACCGGCGAGCACCTCGCGGCGTACGTGGGCGGCTGACCGGCTGCCGCCCGCGCGGGGGTCCCCCCGTGCGGGCGGCGTGCTCCCCGCTATGCCGGATCGGGGCGGCCGCTCTCCCGCGGGGCCGCCGCCCGGAGGTCCGCCGGCCACGGCGGGTTGGGGCCGGCCACCGAACAGGTCAGCGCGGCCACCCGGGCGGCGAACCGGCACGCGTCGCCGACCTCGTCCAGGGTCAGCCCGTCGAGCCGGCCGCCGAGCCGGCCGAGCCGCCCGAGGCGGTGCAGCAGGCCGCCGGTGAAGGCGTCGCCGGCGCCGACGGTGTCGACCACGGCGGTGGCCGGCGCGGGGACGGTCAGCCGTTCGCCGTCCAGCGAGGCGAGCGCGCCCCGGCCGCCGAGGGTGATCACGACCAGCCGGACGCCGGCCCGGTGCCAGCTGTCGCAGGCCTCCTCGGGGGAGACGCCGGGCAGCAGCAGGCCGAGGTCGTCGGCGCTGAGCCGCAGGACGTCGGCGGCCGTGCACCAGTGCGGGAGCCGGGCGCGGTAGACGGCCGGGGCGACCAGCAGCGGGCGGACGTTGGGGTCGACCGAGACGGTCGGACGGCCGTCGGCGCGGGCGAGCAGCTCCTCGATCCGGCGGCCGCCGGGCTCGCGGACCAGGGCGAGCGAGCCGGTGTGCAGGCAGGCGACGTCGGCCAGCGGCAGGGCGGCGAGCTCCTCGGCGCTCCAGGCCCAGTCGGCGGTGCCCTCCGCGTGGAAGGAGTACTGGGCCTGCCCGTGCGGGTCGAGGGTGGCGATGGCGAGCGTGCTGGGCTCGGCCGCGTCCACGCAGGCCCCGAGGTCGACGCCGGAGCCGCGCAGGTGCTGCCGGAACAGGGCGCCGAACGGGTCGGCGGAGATCCGGCCGAGGAAGCGGGTCGGGGTGCCGAGCCGGGCCAGCGCGACGGCCGTGTTGGCCGGTCCGCCGCCGGGCAGGACGCGCAGCGCGAGCTCACCGGGGCGCTGCCCGGCGGAGGAGTCGGCGAAGGCGTCGGCGACGCACTCGCCGAGGACGGCGACGGGGCGTTGGGGCACGGTGACCGCCTTCGGGGGTGGGCTGCGGGGCGGACCGCCGGGTCGCCCGGCAGGCGGGAGGGTCGGAGCGCGAGTCTAGGGCCTGTCGGGCGGCGATCTCGATGCTCCCGTCAGGCCGGGGCCTGGAGCCGTCACCGCTGATGCCGCTGACGGCGCCGCCCGCACCGAGCATCCGCGGGGTCAGGCCGGTGTGCCAGCGCGTGGTGCGGGTCAGGTGGCTCCGGTCGGCGGAGCCGGACGGCTCGGCGACGACCGCGATCGGCGGATCGCTGCCGAGCAGCGCCCGCCGGGGCGTGCTGCAGCCGCGGCCGGCGCGGGGACTGCCCGGTCGAGGCGCGGAAGGTGCGGGCGAAGCGCGATCTTCGCCCACGGCGGCTCCACCACCCGCTGGCCCGCACCCCCGGCGGCCGGCGCCTCAGTCGCCGGCCGGCGGTGACGGCTCGACGGGCGGTGGCAGCGTCGAGTAGCGGGCGCGGTTGGCGTTGAAGTGGGCCAGGTAGTAGGTGGTGCCCTCGTGCTCCAGCTCCATCGGCGGCGGGTCGGTGACGGAGGGCGCCGTGCGGGAGAAGTCCTCGCCCGCGCGCTGCACCGTGGTCTCCAGCCGCGGAAGGGCCCAGTACCGCAGGTAGTGCTCCGCGTCCTCGGCGGTCCACAGCTCGCCCCCGCCGAGCGCGCGGTGCAGCCCCGGGCTGTGGACGGCGCGGACCCGGAAGTTCTCCAGGGCCCGGCGCGGGACGGCGATCGTGACGTAGCGGCGGCTGTTGCCCCGGTGCCGGCCGGCCACCATCACACTGGCGTTGCCGTTCCACCACCGTGGCGGCGCGAGCCAGACCTTGGCCCCGGGCGCGAAGTGCCGCAGCCCGGAGCGGATCTCCAGCCCGCCCTCGCCGAAGCCGGTCTCCCGCGCGACGTTGGCCACCACGCAGAGGCCCAGGGCTTCGGGGTCGTCGTTCACGTCCGTCCTGTCGGTCATGCCCTCATCATGATCGAACCGGGCCAGTCCCCGGTACCGGGTTTCCGCCCGGCGCCCTTCGGCATCCGCCCGGCGCCCCCCGTCGCCCGCGCGGCCAGCGTGCCTCTGCCGCTGAGCGGCCGGCGGCCCTAGACTGCGAACCTCCGCGGTATTACCAGCCGGTAGGGATGGGGAGTTCGCATGGCGGAGGAGCGGGTCCACGCGTTCGGTGACGACGCGCTGGGGGAGCACGACGCGGTCGGGCTGGCCGCGCTGGTGCGGGCCGGCGAGGTGAGCCCGGCGGAGCTGGCGGCGGCCGCGGCGGCACGCGCCGAGCAGGTCGACGCGGCGCTGGCGCCCGTCGCGTTCGCCGCGTACGGGCAGCCGAGGACGGCGCCGGCCGGGGAGGGCGGCCCGCTGTCCGGGGTGCCCAGCTACCTGAAGGACAACGTCGACCTGCGAGGCATGCCGACCGGGCACGGGAGTTCGGCGTTCCGGGCCAAGCCCGCGCGGCGCAGCGCCGGCTTCGCCGAGCAGTTCCTCGGCACCGGCCTGTCCGTCCTCGGCAAGACCCGGCTGCCGGAGTTCGGCCTCAACGCCTCGACCGAGTTCGCCGAGGCCCGGCCGGTGCGCAACCCGTGGCGGCCCTCGCACTCGCCGGGCGCGTCCTCGGGCGGCTCGGCCGCGCTGGTCGCGGCGGGCGTCGTCCCGATCGCGCACGCCAACGACGGCGGCGGCTCGATCCGGATCCCCGCGGCCTGCTGCGGGCTGGTCGGCCTGAAGCCCACCCGCGGCCGGCTGGTCCCGAACGACCAGGGCCGGAGGCTGCCGATCGACCTGGTCACCGACGGCGTGGTCACCCGCAGCGTGCGCGACACCGCCGCCTTCTTCGCCGCCGCCGAGCGCCACCACCGCAACCCGGCACTGCCCCCGCTCGGCCTGGTCGAGGGGCCGGGCGACCGGCCGCTGCGGATCGGGCTGGTCGTGGACTCGCCGGTGGCGGCCAGCGACGCCCCGACCCGGCACGCGGTCGAGCGGACGGCGGAGCGGCTGGAGGCGATGGGCCACAAGGTCACGCCGGCGGTGCTGCCGTTCGGCGCCGAGTTCTCCCGGGACTTCACCCTCTACTGGGGCTACATCGCCTTCCTGATCGCCACCACCGGCAAGCTGATGCTCGACCCGGGCTTCCAGGCCCGCAAGCTGGACGGCCTGACCACGGGGCTGCGCCGCACCTTCCACCGAGAGTTCCGCAAGACGCCCGGCGTGCTGCGCCGGCTCCGGCAGGCCGAGGCGGCGTACGCGGGGCTGTTCCGCGACCACGACGCGATCCTCTCGCCGGTGCTCGCGCACGTGGCACCGCCGATCGGGCACCTGAGCCCGAACGTGGCCTTCGACGAGCTGCTCGACCGGCTGCACCGCTACGTGGCGTTCACACCGGTGAACAACGTGACGGGCGGGCCGGGCATCGCGCTGCCGGGCGAGCCGGCGGCCAACGGCCTGCCCGTCGGCGTGCACCTCTCGGCGGCGCACGGCCAGGAGCGGCTGCTGCTGGAGCTGGCCTTCGCCCTGGAGGCGGACCGGCCCTGGCGGCGGATCCAGGACTGACAGGGCTGACACCGGTCCGGGACCGACACCGGTCCAGGGCTGACACGGCGCCCGCCGCTGACACTAGCCCGCCGCTGACCCCGGCCCGCCGCTGACACCGGCCCGGGACCGGGCCGGGCGGCGCGGGATCAGGCCGGGTCCGGTGTGGCGATGGCCCGTGCGGCCAGGACCTCCTGGTGCAGCGGGGCGAGCACGTCCTCCCGCTCGGGCCCCTGCGCCCGCCCCTGCGCCGGGCCGTCCGCCGGGCCGCCCCGGTCGTCCACCGGCGCCGGCGTCAGCGGGGCCGCCCCCGCCCGCAGCGCGCCCGCGAGCTCGTTCAGCTCCCGGGTGATCTCCGCGACCTCGGCGGCGGGCGGCGCCGGCACTCCGTGGTCGATCCGGACCCGGGTGGCCGTGGTGGCCTCCACGATCCGCTCGACCGCGATCACCAGCGGCCACCAGGCGGCCGCCAGCGCCCCGGTCGGCGGCGGTTCGGTGAGCGCGCGCTGGAACTCGGACCGGACGTCGGACAGGTCGCGGTAGAGCCGTCGCCGGCGGCGCAGCCGGACCGCCTGGTCCTTACCGGGCGCCATGGCGAAGGCCAGCACGACGTACGCGGCCGTGTCCGCGACGGCGTCGGCGAGCCGGTCGCCGATCCGGGTGTGCCAGGACTCCGGCCAGAGCAGGTAGCCGACCAGCAGCGCGATCGCGCAGCCGATCAGCGAGTCGTACAGCCGGGGCAGCACCAGCTGGAAGCCCTGGTGGTTCAGCTGGTCGGACAGCAGCAGGATGACCGGGGTGATGGCCGCGGTCTGGAAGGCGTAGCCCTTCGCCGAGAAGGCCGGGATCAGCATCGCGAGCAGGGCGGTCATCGGCACGTCCCACCACCCGCGCGGCACCTCGGCGAGGACCGGGACCGCGATCACCAGCCCGACCGCCGTGCCGAGCGCACGCAGCACGGCGCGCGAGAACACCGAGCCGAAGTCGGGCTTCATCACGAAGGTGACGGTCAGCGCCACCCAGTACGAGCGGAGCACCGGCAGCGCCGAGACCACCGCCTGGGCCAGGCCGATGCACAGCGCCAGCCGCAGGCCGTACCGCCAGGACGCGCCGGACAGCAGGGCCGCGCGGGCGGTGCGCCGGGCCCGGGCCCGGAACGTGGCCGGCCGGCCGATCCGGTCGGCCGGCCCGTAGGGGTCGGGGGCCGGCTCCCGGGCGATGCCGGCCGCGTGCCGCAGCGCCTGGTCGATGGCGCGTTCGGACGGGCCGGTGGGCGGCGGCAGGTCCAGGGTGCCCGTGCCGGGCCGGCCCTGCTCGACGACGCTGGCCAGCTCCCGCAGCGCCGCCGGGTACGCCGGCGGCAGCGGGCCGAGCGAGGCCGGCCGCAGCTTGGCCGCCGAGCCGGCCTCGACCACCGGCATCACCGCGTTGAGCTGGGCGATCAGCCGGGCGAGCCCGGGCGAACGGCCGTGCCGGCGGACGCGGTGGGCGAGCAGCAGGTCGTACGACTGGTTGAGCGACTGGGTGACGGCCTGCCGCCGCTCGTCGTGCGCGGGCGTGCCCGCCGCCTGCAGGAAGTCGGCGACCGTCCGGTACGCCCCGGCGACGGCCTCCCGCTCGGGGACGCCGCCGCGCAGCGGCCAGCCGAACAGGGTGAGCGCCAGCACCACCAGGCCGCCCAGGACGAGCAGCAGCGGCGGCTTCCACCAGGGCGAGGGCATCGGCAGGCCGGCGCCGACCACGGCGTTGAGCAGGAGCAGCAGCCCCGACGCCGAGGCGACGGCGCCGATCGAGGAGATCATGCCGGAGACCAGGGCGACCACCGTGAGCGTGGCGACGGCGGCCCAGCCCTCCCCGTACACCAGGCTCCCCAGGGTGACGCCGAGCGCACCGAACAGCTGTGGGACGGCGATGTTGAACACCCGCATCCGGTACGCGTCGGCGGTGTCGCCGATGACGGCGGAGAGCGCGCCCATCGACACCAGCGCGCCGTACCCGGGCTGCCCGACGGCGAGGCCGACGGCGAGGGGTGCGGAGAGCGCGACGGCGGCCCGCGCCACGGCGGCCCACGGAATCGGCGCGGGGTGCGGGCGCAGCCCGGCGGTGAGCCACCTCGGGGGTGCGAGCCGCCCGGCCCGTGAGCTCCGTGCCATGGAGAAAACGTACGGCGTACGGGGCGGCCGGGCTCGGCACCGGCGCTCCATCGGGCAGGTCGACTTCTTCGTCCCGCTCGCCCTGATCGGCAAGCCGGTCCCGGGCGCCGCCCCGTCCGAGCAGTGGACCCGAGCGGCTCCGCGGGCCGCCGGACGGGCTTCAGGGCCGCTCCGCCGGGCCGGGGTGGCGGCGGGTCAGCTCCATGATCCAGTTGGTCACCCACGTCCCGCCGCCGTCGGCCGAGAACGCCTGCTCCCACCGGGCCGAGTCGGCGGTGATGCCCGACCAGACGAAGCGGGCCCGCACCGCCCGGCCGTCGTAGTGGTCGTCGCCGTGGAACTCGCCCCGGCCGTCGGTGAACCGGCCGACCACGGGCGGGAAGAGGGTGCCGGTGCGGGTGCTGGACCAGTACAGCGACCAGGCCCGCGCGGCGGGGTCGTACAGCCGCAGGGTCAGCCCGGAGAAGCCCTTGGTGGGGAACTCGATCTCGTCGAAGCTGGCGCCGCCGCCGAAATGCCGGGTGGCGCGGCTGACCGCGGGGAACTCCTCCCAGGGGCTCGCCGGGTCGAGGAAGTCGGCCCGGCGGCGGTTGGCGACGTCCCAGGTGCCGAGCAGGAAGTCGAAGTCGTTCACGCGCGCTCTCCCGTTACCGTGGTCGTGCCGGGCGTACTGGCCGGAGTGGTCGTACCGGTGGTGCCCGCGGGCAGCGAGTCGGCGAGGTAGGCGGCCAGGTCGGGACGGTCCGGGGCGAGCAGGTGGCGTACCCAGGCGTCGCGTTCGTGCTGGATCGGCGGCAGCTCCCAGACGCAGCCGATCAGCGAGCGGTCGAGCCGGACGAAGTGCGTCGGGTCGGTGTCCGGGCAGCCCAGCACCGGCTGACCGGCGGCCGCGCCGGCGAAGTGCAGGACGTTGTCCCACACCCAGCTGTACACGTTCAGGTAGGCGCCGGTGTCGCCCCCGCGGTGCAGGACGACGAAGGAGGCCGGCGGCGTGCCGTCCGGCGGCGGCAGCAGGTCGGGCAGCAGCGCGTACGCGGCCCGCTCGACCTCGGGGTCGATGCCGCGCGGGTCGGCGGTGACGTGGTAGCGCTTGACGTGCCGGCCGCCGGCCTGGACGGGCGGCGGCACCAGCAGGAGTTTCTCCGTGAAAGCCATGCCTGGACGGTAGGCGCGCTCCACTGACATCCTCTGTCAGTGAAGTCCGGCCGGTTGCTCTCGATCCTGCTGCTCCTCCAGACCAACGGCCGGATGACCGCGGCCCGGCTGGCCGAGGAGCTGGAGGTCTCGGTGCGCACCGTCTACCGGGACATCGAGGCGCTGCAGGCCGCCGGCGTGCCGCTGTACGCCGATGCCGGGCACGGCGGCGGCTACCAGGTGCTGGACGGCTACCGGACCCGCCTGACCGGGCTCAACTCCGGTGAGGCGGAGGCGCTCTTCCTCTCCGGCCTGCCCGGGCCCGCCGCCGCCCTCGGGCTGGGCCCCGCCCTCGCCGCGGCCCAGCTCAAGCTGCGCGCCGCGATCCCGCCCGGCCTGCGCGAGGACGCCGACCGGATCCGCTCGCGCTTCCACCTGGAGGCGCCCGGCTGGTACGCGGAGGACGACCGGGTGCCGTTCCTGCCGCAGGTCGCGGAGGCGGTCTGGCACGGGCGGGTGCTGCGGGTGCGCTACCGCCGCTGGAAGGAGCCGACCGAGGTCGACCGGCGCCTGGAGCCGTACGGCCTGGTGCTGAAGGCGGGCCGCTGGTACGTGGTCGCGGGCCCCGGCCCGCGCACCTACCGGGTTGACCAGATCCTCGAACTCTCCTTCTCCGGCGAGGAGTTCGAGCTCCCCGAGGGGTTCGACCTGCCCGCCCACTGGCGGAGCCACGAGGCGGACTTCCACGCCCGGCTGTACCGGGCCGAGGCGGTGGCGCTGCTGACGCCCGCGGCGGCGGCCCGCCTCACCGGCGCCGTGGGGCGCCGCCTCCGGGAGACCGCGGTGGCCGAGCCGGACGGCCGGCTGCGGGCCGTGCTACCGATCGAGTCGCTCGACCAGGCCCACGGGTTCTTCCTCGGGCTGGGCGCGGAGGTCGAGGTGTTGGAGCCGCCGGAGCTGCGCGACCGCCTCGCCGGGACGGTCCGCGCCCTGGCCGCCCGCTACGGGAGTCGACCGGCGGCCCGGCCGGGCGGGTCAGGAGACCCGGGCCGTCGGGCGGGCCGCGCTCGCCGGCTCCGGGCGACGGGTGGTGGGGAGGTCGCGGGTGTGGCCGACGGGGGAGAGGAGCAGGATCAGCGCGGCGAGCGGCACGCCGGCGGTGGTGACCCACATCGCCGGGCGCAGGCCGATCGTGGAGCCGAGCACACCGGCGAGCACGGCGCCGAGCGGGATGGTGCCGTAGTTGAGGACGGCGGCGCTGGCGGTGAGGCGGCCGAGCAGCTCGGGCGGGCAGTAGCTCTGCTGGAAGCCCGACTTGATCACGTTGCCGGCCACCACTCCGGCGGAGACGCCGAACCCGCCCGCGAGGTAGAGCAGGACGCCCGGCCCGGCCGTGGTGAGCGGGATCAGCAGGGCGAGGGTGGGCAGCCCCAGTTCGAACAGGAGCATCGCGCGGGCGGTGCCGATCCGGGCGGCGGCCCGGCGGGCGGCGAACGCCCCGGCGATCCCGCCGCTCGCGGCGCCCGCGACCAGCCCGCCGACCGTGCCGTCGGCGAGGCCGACCTCGCGCACCAGGAAGGCCACCAGGATCGACTGGAACCCCATCAGTGCCAGGTTGGAGGTGGCGCCGAACAGCGTCAGCGTGCGCAGCCAGCGGTCGCCGGCGACCAGGCGCAGGCCCTCGCCGACCTCGCGGCGCAGCGCGCGCTCCCGGGGCGGGGTCGGCGCCTCGCGGTACCGGATTCGGCCGAGGCAGAGCAGCGAGACCAGGAAGGTCGCGGCGTTGGCGGCCATGCCGTTCACCGCTCCCGCGAACTGGGCGATCAGGCCGCCGGAGCCGAGGCCGGCGATCTGGGCGGCCGAGGCGCTGCCGTGCAGCTTGGCGTTGCCCTCGGGCTGGTCGGCGGGGGCCAGCAGTCCGGGCAGGTAGGCGGTGTAGGCGGTCTGGAAGAAGACGGCCGCGGTGCCCGTCAGCAGGGAGACGGCGAGCAGCAGGCCCATGCTGAGCCGGCCCAGCCGGTCGGCCAGCGGGACGGCGGCGAACAGCAGCAGCGAGACCGCCGCGGCGGCGAGCATCACCGGCCGGCGGGGTAAGCGGTCCACCCAGACTCCGGCCGGCAGGCCGATCAGCAGCCAGGGCGCCCAGGCGGCGGCGTTCAGCAGGCCGATCTGGAGGGTCGAGGCGTGCAGGTCGGAGACGGCGATCAGCGGCAGCGCCACGCCGGTGACCGAGGCGCCGAACTTCCCGGCGGTCTCGCCGCACCACAGGAGCCGGAAGTCCCGGTGGCGGCGGAGCAGCCCGCCCCTGGCCGTGCTGCGGGCGGCGTCCCCGCTGTCGGTGGCGTCCCCGCTGTCGGTGGCGTCCGCGGTGCGCATGGCGTTCGCGTCGGGTGTCCGGCGGCTCATTCGGCACCGCCGGCGGCCCGGCGCGGGAAGGACTGGAGCTGCACCACGACCGGCAGGGCGGCGGGGTCCGGCTCGGCGTCCTGGCCGGCGGTGTGGCGGGCGATGACGGCGAACAACTCGTCGTTGAGCGCCTGGAGTTGCGGCGGGGTCAGGCGCAGGTTGCTCCAGTCGGACACGGTGCCGACGGTGCGCCACTCGTCCTCCCAGTCCTCGTCGAGGTAGGAGGTGACGCGGTCGAAGTACTGCCGCACCAGCTCGTGCAGGTAGAGCGAGAGCGCGCCGCGGCTGGCCGGGTCGTCGCGGAAGTCGGCGGTGTCCAGCCGGTTGGCCACCGGCACCCGGCGCCACCAGCGTTCGCGCTTGGTCCCGCGGCCGGTCTCCTCCTCGATGAAGCCGTGCTCGGCGAGGTGGCGCAGGTGCCAGCTGACCGTCCCGGTGTTCTCGCCGAGCCGCTCGGCGAGCCGGGTCGCGGTGGCGGGGCCGTCCAGGTTCAGCAGCTCGAAGATCCGCATCCGCAGCGGGTGGGCCAGGCCGCGCAGGCTCCGGGCGTCGAGCCGGCGCTGCGGCCGGGTGGGCGGGCTGGTCTCTTCGGGGTGTTCGGGCTGATCGGTCATGACGGCATCGTAGGGTGCAGAGAACTCTCTGCATAGAGGTCTTTGCAGAGATTTCTCTGTAACAGGCCGCGCCCCGGCAGCCGTTCGATCGCCGGACGGCCGGCATCTAGATCTTCTAGAGTCGGCTGCGGTACGACCGGACGACCGGAGAGGCGGCACCACCATGAGCGAGCAGCAGGCCCCCGAGCCCTACGAGCACGTCAACGAGGACTGGCAGACCGCGCTGGCGGTCGTCGCCCACCCCGACGACATGGAGTACGGCGGCGCCGCGGCCGTCGCCCGCTGGACGGCGCAGGGCAAGAAGGTGGTCTACGTGATGGTCACCAGCGGCGAGGCCGGCATCGACTCGCTGAGCCCCGAGGAGTGCGGCCCGCTGCGCGAGGCCGAGCAGATCGCCTCCGCCGCCGTGGTCGGCGTCGACACCGTCGAGTTCCTCGGCCACCCGGACGGCGTGCTCGAGTACGGGCTGCCGCTGCGCCGCGACATCGCCCGCGCCGTCCGCCGGCACCGCCCGGACATCGTCATCACGAGCAACTTCCGGGAGACGTACGGCGGGGTCTTCCTCAACCAGGCCGACCACATCGCCGTCGGCCGGGCCACCCTGGACGCCGTCCGGGACGCCGGCAACCGGTGGGTGTTCCGCGAGCTGACGGCCGAGGGGTACGAGCCGTGGAACGGCGTCCGCGAGGTCTGGGCGGCCGCCTCGCCCGAGTCGCGGCACGCGGTCGACACCACCGAGCACTTCGAGCTGGGCATCGCCTCGCTGGCCGAGCACAAGGCCTACCTGGCCGGGCTGGGCGGCGCGATGGCCGACCCGCGGGAGTTCCTGGAGGGCTTCGGCCGCGGCGCCGGCAGCCGTCTCGGCACGCGCTTCGCCGTCCCCTTCGAGGTGTTCCCGCTCCGCTAGGGCCTGTCCGGGGCCTCCTCGTTCCCGTCCTCGCCGGACGTGCCGTCGCCGGACGTGCCTTCGCCGTACGTGCCTTCGCCGGACGTCTCCTCGCCGGACTCGTCCGCCCGGGTGCTCCGCCGCCGCCCCCGCTCGCGGCGGCGGAGCACCCGGCGGACGGCGAGCGCCACGCAGAGCACGCCGACGGCGATCAGCAGCCACAGCTGGTAGCGGACCGCCGTCCGGTACACCGTGCCGATGTTGGAGCCGGCCAGGTAGCCGAAGGCGGACCAGACGCCGACCCAGAGCGCCGCGCCGAGCACGTTGAACGGCTGGAACCGTCGCCAGCCCATTTCAGTGGTCCCGGCGATGATCCCGTTGGTCTGGCGCAGTACGTCCACGAACCGGGCGACCGTGACGACCTTGCCGCCCTGCCGGGCGAAGAATTCGTCGGCGCGCTCCATCCGGGCCGGGGTGAGCATGACGTACCGCCCCCAGCGGTGGACGAAGGCACGGCCGCCGGTGGCGCCGATCAGGTAGCCGAGGCTGTTGCCGACGACCGCGGCCGCGAAGGCGATCGCCACCACGGCGGCGAAGCTGAGGTGCCCGGTGCCGGCGTAGACGGCGGCGAGCACCAGGATGGTCTGGCCGGGGGCGGGGATGCCGCAGTTGTCCAGCAGGACGAACAGCGCCACCGCCGGGTAGCCGTACTCGTCGAGCAGCGGTGCCAGGCCGGCGAGCGCACCGGGCAGTGCGGGTTCGGGCGCGGACATGTGACTCACCACCCCGCGCCGCAGGAACGCGGGGTGGCGGCCGTCTGGGTCAGCGGAGCGTCTCGCGGGGTTCGATGTTGCAGTCCGGACCGGGGTAGATCAGGCCCGTGTGACCGTCCTCGAAGCGGACCACGTACGGCGGCTCGCCCTGGGCGCCGCGCACTTCGATGATCTCGCCCTTCTGATCGACCATGCCCACCGACCTGCTGTGGATGTGGAGCTGGTCGCCAACCGCTGCATGCATGGTCTGCTCCTCGGGGTTGTGCGGCTGCAGTGGCAGCTGTTCTGCTTCCACTGTGCTGCGGGGGGAGCGGACCCGCAACGGCTCGCGGCGGCCCCGGCCCGGGCGGGCCGGAGCGCGGCGGGTGTGCTCAGCGGGGCGGGAGGGTCCCGGAGAGCTGCTCGGCGAGATAGCAGCGGACCAGCCGTTTGCACTCGACGATCAGCGCCGGGTCGCCGTCCGGCTCGCTGCGGAAGGCGAGCTTGAGCACCGCGTCGGCGGCCTCCAGGGCGACCCGCAGGCCGAGCGTGAGCGCCACCGGGTCGGCCGCCGCGAACACCTCGCCGCCGAGGGCCTGGAGGCGCAGCGCGACGGCCGTGTTGTTGTCCAGGTCGGCGTCGATCAGGTGCAGATCGTCCCGGACCCCGGCCGGGACCACCGCACCGGCCAGCCCGAAGTCCACCTGGCCGAAGCCGGGTACGGTCCGCTTCATCGTCACGAACTCGTCCACCGCGAGGTCGGTGAACCCGGCGGGCCCGACCGGGGCCGCCGCGAGCAGCCGCCGGTCCAGCCGCTGGAGGTAGTGGTCGAGGTTGCGGCCGGCCAGCGCGGCCAGCAGGTCCTCCTTGCCGGCGAAGAACTGGTACAGCGTCCCGATCGGCACCTGGGCGCGGTGCGCGACCTCCTTGGTGGTGAGCGCGGTGGCGCCGACCTCGTCGAGCAGGCCGGCGCAGGCGTCCAGGATCCGCCCGTAGCGCTCCTGGCTGCGCTGCTGCACGGGCCGCCGCCGGCCGGGGGCGGGCTGCCCGGCAGCCCGGTGACTCCTCGTGTCCGCGCTCATGGGGCCACTGTGCCGCATCGGGCGTTCCCCGGGCCAATCACCGCCGCGGGTCGGTCCCCGGGAGTCGTGGGCGAGCGCTGCCCGGGGCGGTCTGAGCGCGAGCGCCTTCGTCCCGCGAGCACCTTCGTCCTCCGTGTACAGGCCTTCGGGCGGGGAGGACAATCGGCTGCACAGGGCGGGGAGTCTCGAAGGAGGCCGGTATGAGGAGCCTCAAGGGCCGCTACGCGGTGACCCTGCCCGGCCCGGTCGGCGGGCACGGCCCGCCGGACGTCGTCGTGGTCCATGCCACGGACGCCGTCGGCCCCGGTGGGAAGCAGGTCTGGGAGAACGCGGACGGCGATCTGCGGGTCGAGATCAACGGTGAGGTGGCCACGGTCCTCGCGGCGCCCGCCGGGGACAGCCTGCACCCCTGTCTGCACGCGGTGCCGCTGCCGTGACGCCGCTCCCGGGCGGTCGGTGGCCGTCGGTCACCGACCGCTCTCCGCCATCGCCTCGCGGACGGTGACCAGGCAGGGGTCGCAGTACCGGTCGGGGGAGGAGGCCGGCGGCGTCGTGCCGTCCGGCGGGGTGCCGTCCAACGCCGGCATGACGCGTTGGGAGGGTTCGAGGAAGCGCCCGCACAGGGACGCCGTCGCGTTGTCCTTGGCCACCACGTGCCACACG
This sequence comes from Kitasatospora sp. NPDC127111, assembly GCF_042677465.1. Taxonomy (NCBI): domain Bacteria; kingdom Bacillati; phylum Actinomycetota; class Actinomycetes; order Kitasatosporales; family Streptomycetaceae; genus Kitasatospora; species Kitasatospora sp. NPDC127111. Next base: position 34,272 of record NZ_JBHXTG010000034.1, on the reverse strand, counting down.
ACGCCCGGCGGGGAGATCGCAGGGTCGTGCTCGGCCCACATCTCGTACACGGCACAGCCTCCCGGATGGTCGGGGCTCGGTCACTCCATGCAACCCCGTGGCCTCCGGATCGGCCACCGGGCCGGGCCCGGTGGAATGGCGGACCGCCCGGCTCCGGGGCGCGGCCCGGCCGGCGGCGCCCCGCGGCGGCCCACGGCGTCCGGCGTCAGCGGCGGGGCGCACCGGCCGGGGTCACCGCGTGCCGCGGTCAGGGGCGGGCCGGTGCGGTCGGGGCCGGGGCGGTTGGGGCAGGTGCGGTCGGGGCAGGTGCGGTCGGGGCCGGGGCGCTCTCGACGTTGCGGGTCATCCGTTCCAGGACGGTGACGGCGGTCCGGTACTCCTCGTGGGTGATGCCGGTCAGGACCGACTCGCGGAAGGCGTCGACCTGTTCGCCGGCGCGGGCGAGGCGGGTGCGGCCGTGGTCGGTCAGCGCGAGGCGGCCCGGTGCGGGGCGGTCCGCCCAGCCGTCGGCGAGGACGGCTTCGACGGCGGCGGTCAGCTCGGCGGGCTCGGCGTTGGCGGCGAGGACGGTCAGCACGTCGTGGTCGGTGGCGTCGGGGGTGTCCTGGACGACGTTGAGGACCTGCCACGAGAGGCGGGTCAGGCCGGCGTCGGCCAGCAGGGTGTTCATGGCGGTGGTGAAGGCCTGGTCGGTGCGGTTGAGCCAGTAGCCGATGGGCTTCATGGGGTGTCCTCCGGGAGGAAGCGGGGGCCGGTACCGGTGAGGCGCGGTCAGACCGGGCTGAGGTGCGGTCAGAGCCGGCTGAGGTGCGGTCAGGGCCGGCCGAGGTGCGGTCAGGGCCGGGTGAAGGCGGCGGCGTTCTCGCGGGCCCACTGGGCGAAGGTGCGGGCGGGGCGGCCGAGGAGGGTCCGGGTGGTGTCGTGGACGGTGGCGGGGCCGTGGTCGGCCGCCTCCCAGAGGTTGAGCAGGGAGGTGACCATCGGGGCGGGCATGTGGTGGCCCAGCTGCTGCTCGGCCTCGGCGCGGGTGATGTGCTCGACGGCGATGTCGCGGCCGATGGCGTCGGCGAGCACGGCGAGCTGCTCGCGGAAGGTGAGGGACTCGGGGCCGGTCAGGGTGACCGAGCGGCCGATGAGCGAGGCACCGGCGGGGGAGTCGCCGGTCAGGGCGGCGACGGCGATGTCGGCGATGTCCTCGGGGTGGATGGGCGCGATGTGCGCGTCCGGGTAGGCCAGCTGGACGGGCACCGACCGGCCGATGACGGGGGCCCAGCCGAAGGCGTTGCTGGCGAAGGCGTCCGGGCGCAGGAAGGTGCAGGTGAGGTCGGAGGCGGCGAGGGCGCGCTCGACGCGGAGGCTGTGGCTGGCCAGCGGGTCGTTCTCGGCGTCGGGGCCGAGGACGGAGGACGAGGAGAGCAGGACGACGTGCTCGACGCCGGCGGCCTCGGCGGCCTTGACGAGCTCGTGGATGCCGGCGGGCTCCGGGTAGAGGAAGACCTGGCGGACGCCGCGGAGGGCGGCGTCGAAGGTTTCGGGGCGGTCGAGGGCGAGTTCGGCGGTCTCGACGCCGTCCGGGACGCTCAGCTCGGCCGGGGCGGCGCTGGCGGCGCGGACGGCGTGTCCGGCGGCGTGCAGGCGGGTGATGACGGACTGGCCGACCTTGCCGCGGGCGCCGGTCACGAGGGTGGTGGTCATGGGGAGTGCTCCGTTCGTCGCTGTTCGCGATGGGTCGTGGGGTTGGTGCTCGCTCACGATCCGGAGATCGCTGCGCAAGTGCATATGCATGATGGCATGCATGTAATTGTGCGTCAACACATGCCTTCGCCGGTTCATTCATGCCGATACGATGGGGGCATGACGAAGCACGAGTCGATGACGGCGGACGAGCTGCTGGATGCCGTGGGCCCGGCCTTCGGGCGGTTGCGGCGCTCCTCGCTCCTGGAGGTGGAGAACCCGATCTCGCAGAAGGACCTCACGCGCACGCTGGTGCTCAGGATCGTCCAGGACGCCGAGCGGGAGGGCGCCGACGAGGTCACCGTCGGCGCGGTCGCCCAGCACCTGGGTGTGGACCCGTCGGTGGCCAGCCGGATGGTCTCCGACTGCATCTCGGCGGGCTACCTGGTCCGCGCCGCCTCCCAGCGCGACGGCCGACGCACCGTCCTCCACCTCGGCCCCGAGGGCCGCGAGCTGATGGCCCGCTTCACCCGTCACCAGCGCGCCGCCTTCGAGTCGATCACCGCCGACTGGACCGAGCGGGAGCGGCTGGAGTTCGCCCGCCTCATGCTCAAGTACGTCGACTCCCAGGACGCGCTCCGCGACCGCCTCCCCCGCTGACCCGGGCCCCGACGCGCCGGAGGCCCCGGCCGTGGCGGTGCGCGCAGCGGTCGGGGCCTCGGTGGCCCGGTGGGCCTGGTGGCCCGGTGGCCGAGCGGACCTCTGGTGGCCGGGCGGGCCGGTGGCCGGGGGGTCGGTGGTCGGGCGGGCCGGGTCAGGCCGCCGGGGTCACGGGGGTGCGCCCGTGCGCCTCGAACGCGAGGTCCTGCCAGTCCGCCCAGGTCTGCAGCCGGTCGGCGTAGACCTGCTGGAGCAGTTGGTGGTTCTCGTTGCCGAAGAACACCCGCAGCGGCGGGTGCTCGGCATCGACGAGCTTGAGGAGCGCCCGGGCCGCGGCGGCCGGGTCACCGGGGTCGAGCGACTTCACGTTCGCGGCGAAGGCCTCCCGGAACCCGTCGTACAGCGGGTGGGCCTGGGCGCGGACGGCGGAGGCGATCGCGTCGGTGGCGTAGGAACCGGGCTCGACCAGCGTCACCTTGACGCCAAAGCCGGCGACCTCCGCCGCGAGGGCCTCGCTCAGCCCTTCGAGGGCCCACTTGGAGGCGCAGTACCCGCCGCCGAGCGGGAACGCGGCGACGCCGGCCGCCGAGGAGATCTGGACGATGTGCCCGCCGCCCTGCTCCCGCAGGTGGGGCAGCACGGCCCGGACGACCCGCAGCGGCCCGAACAGGTTGGTCTCCAGCTGGTCGCGCAGCTCCTGGTCGGTCAGCTCCTCGACGGCGCCCGACAGGCCGTAGCCCGCGTTGTTCACGACGACGTCCAGCCGGCCGAAGTGCTCCTTCGCCCGCCCCACCCCGGCCTCGACGGCGGCCCCGTCGGTCACGTCCAGCGCGAGCGGGAGCACCGCGTCGCCGAACGCGGCGACCAGTCCGGCGAGGTGCTCGGGGTTCCGGGCGGTCGCCGCCACCCGGTCCCCCCGGGACAGCGCGGCCTCGACGAAGTCGCGGCCCAGGCCGCGGGACGAACCGGTGACGAACCAGACCTTGCTCATGAGGCAATCCAATCCTGCTGCGGGGCCGCAACGCCCGTGCCGTTGCGGGTGTGTACGTCCTCTGGGACGAGACGGCCCCGCGGGCTGTGACATGGCGGCGGCCAGCTGCGCGGCGGCGCAGTCCGCCGGCGAGGGGCCGAGGGCGACGCGCACGCGCCCGCAGCCCCCCGTACCGCAACCGCTCGGAACACCTCCGCGGGTGATGTCCAGCCCCCGCCCCCGGCTTCGCCCCCGGGGCGAACGCGACCACAAGGGGGGCGGGAGAGGCGGGCGGATCAGGCGTAGATGCGGGCGTAGAGCTCCTCGATCTGGCCGGCGGTGGGCACGACGGGGTTGTTGGCGGGGGAGCCGGACCCCAGGGCCTGCTCGGCCATGAGGGGCGTCAGCCTGGTCCAGGCCTCCCGGTCGATGCCGTGGGCGCGGGGCGAGGGCACCTCCAGGTCCTGGCACAGGCCGTGCAGCGCGTCGACGAGCTTGCCGGCGGCCACGTCCTCGGGGTCCGTGCCGGCCGCGGCTCCCAGCGCGCGGGCGCAGTCGGCGTACCGGCCGGGTGCGGCGTGCACGGAGAAGGCGGTCACCGCCGGGAACAGCATCGCGTTCGACAGGCCGTGGGCGACGTGGAAGTGCGCGCCGATCGGACGGCTCATGCCGTGCACGAGGGCGACGCTGGAGTTCGAGAAGGCGATGCCGGCCTGGGTCGCGGCGAGCATCATGGCCTCGCGGGCCCGTGCGTCCGAGCCGTCCGCGTAGGCGCGGCGCAGCTGGCGGCCGATGGTGCCGATCGCGGCGAGGGCGAGGCTGTCGGTGAAGGGGTTGGCCTTGCGGCTCACGTACGCCTCGACGGCGTGGGTGAGTGCGTCGATGCCGGTGTCGGCGGTCAGCCGGGGCGGCATCGACATGGTCAGTTCCACGTCGACCACGGCGGCGACCGGCTGGAACGCCGGGCCCAGGCAGAGCATCTTCTCGTCCGTGGCGCTGTCGGTGATGACGGTGACCTGGGTGGCCTCCGATCCGCTGCCGGCGGTGGTGGGGACGGCGATCACCGGGAGCGCGGGCCCGAGGTTGACGCGCGGCGCCTTGTAGTCGCGCATGTGACCGCCCCGCACGCCGAGCAGGGCGAGGGCCTTGGCGCTGTCCATCGGGCTGCCGCCGCCGAACCCGATGACGGAGTCCGCCCGGTGCTCGTGCAACGCCGCCAGGCCGGGGGCCAGCGAGTCGGTCGTCGGGTCGGGCACGGTGTCGGAGAAGAGCCGCGGGTGCAGCCCGGCCTTGTGCAGCGCCGCCGTCAGGCGTTCCGCCGCGCCCGTCCCGACCAGGAACGCGTCCGTGACGAGCAGGGGGCGGCTCAGCCCCAGTCCCGTCATGACGTCGCCCAACTCGTCGGCGGCGCCGGGGCCGACGCGCATGATCCGGGGCAGGGACAGGCTGGCGACCATGGAGAACCTCTCGACGGGGCTCGACGGGGGGAGGGGGCCGGGCGCTCCGGTGGAGCGGTTCGACTGTGCCGCCCGCGGGGTGTGCGTTCAATCGCCAATCGCGCAGACGGGGTGTGCGGGAATGCAGATACGCTGCTCCCGTGCACTCCCGTTCCCGCCCGGTCGGCGAGGATCCGGCCCCGGCCCCGGTTCCGGTTCCGGTCCCGGTTCCGGTTCCGCCGGCGGACCGCGGCGGCCTCGATCCGCGCAGGCTCCGCGCGGACGATCTCCGCCACCTGCTCGCGGTCGCCCGGACGGGACGTCTGGTGGCCGCGGCCGACGCGCTCGGCGTGGACCACACCACCGTGTCCCGCCGCATCACCGCGCTGGAGCGGAGCCTCGGCGTGCGGCTGATGGAGCGCGGCCCGGAGGGCTGGGCGCTGACGGCCGCCGGAAAGGCCGTCGCGGAGAGCGCGCGCGCGATCGAGGACGCCCTCGTCCACGTCGTCGACGCGGTGTCCGGTCAGGAGGACGCGCCGTCACTTCACGGGACCGTCCGGGTGAGCGCCCCGGACGGCTTCGGCACCGTCTTCGCCACCCCTGCCCTGGCCCGGGTGCGCCGGCGACATCCCGGACTGTTCGCCGAACTCATCACGGCGACAAGGCAGTTGACTCTGCACCCGTCCGGCTTCGATCTCGCCCTGGCCATCGGCAGGCCGCCGAGGAGCCGGCTGGTGACCGAGCACCTCACCGACTACGCGCTGGGGCTGTACGCCAGCGACGAGTACCTCGCGCGCTGCGGGACCCCCGAGGCGCCCGCCGACCTGCGGGAGCATGCGCTGATCTTCTACATCGAGTCGATGCTCCAGGTCGGCGACCTCGACATCGAACGCCATCTGCCCGGCGTCACCCCCGCGTTCTCCTCCACGAACGTCTTCGCGCAGCTCGAAGCCACCCGTCTCGGGGCCGGCATCGGCGTGCTGCCGGCCTTCCTCGCCGGCCGGGCCGGGTTGCGGCGGTTGCTGGCCGGCGAGGTCGACATCCGGCTGCCGATCACGCTGGCCGTCCGGCGGGAGGCGGTCACCCATCCCGCCGTCCGGGCCGTGCGCGAGGCCCTGCACCAGGAGGTCGCCGACCGCTCCGCCGAACTGCTCGGTGAAACGCACCGGGTCCCGTCGGTGGCGGAGGGCGGTGCGCTCGGGGCGGTTCCGGGCACTTCTCGTCGATCTTGTACGGGAGCGCCCTCGGGTGGTCGTGCCGACTGAGCCGGACGCGGGCCGGGACCGGCGCGTGGTCGATGTCGTCGCCGGGATCGGCCGGGTCCGTCAGCGGGAAGTCGAGCTCGGCGTGGGTGGTGAACTCGTACCCGTGGTCCCCGCCCGACGGCCGGCCGGTCGCCGCCGGGTGCGCCGGCAGTGGTGCGGAGGGCCGTTCGTCCCCGCCCGGTCCGGGGTGCGAACGCGCAGGTCGCGGCGGGGAGGCGGACCGGCCGGCGGCGATTGAGGGTGAGCGTCGGATTCGTGGTTTCATGACCTCCGCGGGGGCGGCGGGACCGGGGGTGACGCCCGACCGGGGCCCGCGTCCCGGAGGCGTCGCGAGGTCACGGCGCCGTCGCGGTGGGGCGGGGGCCGGACCGGGCGACGCGGGTGACCGCGACCGGCGTACAAGGTCCTTGCGTTCGGGGCGGGTTCGCGCCCGGTCGGTCGGCTTGGGTCCCGTGGTGCGGTCGCGACACGCCCGGGGTTCTCGCAAGCGGCCTCCCCGTTGGTCGGTCGGTCGTTCAGTAGGTTGGTTCGTCATGCTGTGTGTGCGGGTGCTGGGCCCGATGGAGGCGGTTCTCGGGGCGGAACGGCTGTCGCTCGGAGGCCCCCAACAGCGGGCCGTCCTGGCGCTGCTGATGGTCGGACGGGGCCAGGTCGTCTCGGTGGACCGGCTCGTCGACACCCTCTGGCCGGACACCGCCGCGCGCCGCGCCCTCACGTCCCTCCATCCCTGCGTCTCCAACCTGCGCCGGATCCTCGAACCCGGCCGCCCGCCCCGCTCCGCGTCCACCCTGCTGGTCAGCACCCCGCCCGGCTACGCCGTCCACCTGCCCGTGGAGGCCGTCGACGCCTGGCGGTTCGAGGCCGCGGTCCACGCCGCCCGGGACGCCGCACCGGAAACCGCCCACCGTCGGCTGACCGAGGCGCTCGGCTGGTGGCGCGGCCCCGCCTACCAGGAGTGGGCCGACCAGGAGTGGGCCCTCGCCGAGATCGCCCGTCTCGATGAACTCCGCCTCACCGCCCATGAGTTGGCGGCATCATCCGGCCTGCGGGCCGGGCGCCCGGCGGAGGTCGTCCCGATGGTCGAGGCGCTGGTGCGCACGGACCCGCTGCGCGAGGAGGGCTGGCGCCTGCTCGCCCTCGCCCAGTGGGCGACCGGCCGCCAGGCGGACGCCCTGCTGACGCTGCGCCGGGCCCGGGCGGTCGTCGTCGAGGAACTCGGCCTCGACCCGGGCCCCGCCCTCGCCGAGCTCGAACAGGCCATCCTGAACGGGCGGTTCGACGTCCTGCGGGAGGCCGTACCGGAACGCGTCGGCCTCGATCCGGCCGCCCCGCGGCCGGCCGCCGGTGAACCGGTCGCCGCCGAGCGGCCCGAGCGGCCGGCCGGATCAGGGGAGTCCGACACCCCCTTCCGCGGCCGGCGGGACGAACTGCACGGGCTCCGCGCCGCCGCCCGGGCGGCCACCCGCGGTGGCGGCGTCGTCCTGGTCAGCGGCGAGGCCGGCGTCGGCAAGACCGCCCTGCTCGCCCGCTACGCGGAGGTGCTGCGCGCCGACGGCTGGACGGTCGTCACCGGCCGCTGCCCCGACGACCCCGCCGTCGAGCCGGTCGGCGCCTGGGCGCAGGCCCTCACCGCCCTCGCCCGGACCACCCCACCGCCCCGCAGCGGCCCGCTCGACGCCCTGCTCGCCCCGCCGCACGCCGCCGTCACCGCCGAGCAGCCGGCCGACACCGTCGCCGCCCGCGCGCGGCTGCGCACCGACCTCCGGGACTGGCTCACCGACGCCGCCGGCCGCGGCCCGCTCGCCCTGCTGATCGACGACCTCGGCCAGGCCGACGCGCGGACGCGCGCCCTGGTCGGCCTGGCCGCCGGGCTGCGCGGCACGCCCGTGCTCGTCGTCGCCGCGTTCCGCCCGGACGACGGCGGCGAACGGCTGGCGCCGCTGCTCACCGAGCTGTCCCGGCACGAGCCGCACCGGATCGACCTGCGGGGACTGCCCGTTCCCGAGGCCGGCGCCCTGCTCCGGTCGGTGGCGGGCGCCCCCGTTGCCGCCGACGTCGTCGCCGCCCTGGTCGAGCGGACCGGCGGCAACCCGCACCACCTGGCCCAGGCCGCCCGCCTGCTGGCGGCCGAGGGCGGGCCTGCCGTGCGCGACCTCCCCCCGGGACCGCGGCCGCTGCTGCTCCGGGCCGTCGCCCGGACCTCCGCGCCGGCCCGCGCGCTGCTGGACGTCGTGGCGGTGTGCGGACGCGAGGAGGACGTGGCCCTGCTGCTCGCGGCGAGCGGCGCTCCCGCCCGGGGCACCGGCGCCGAGGCAGCCGCCGGTGCCACGCCCGCTGCCGGTGCCCCGCCCGCCGCCGGTGCCGCGGCGACGGCGGAGTGCCTGGCCGCCGGGCTCCTGGACGAGACCTCCCCCGGCCGGGTTCGGATCGCCCACCCGCTGCTGCGCGAGCTCCTCGCCGCCGACCTCACACCGGCGCGGCGCCGCGCCCTCCACGGCCGCCTGGCCGCCGCCGTCGAACGGCTGCGCCCGGACGACCGGGCGGCCCTGGCCGTGCACGCGGCCGGCTCCGGCGAGGACGGCCTGGCCCGGCAGGCCGTCGACTGCGCAGTCGCCGCCGCCGAGTCGGCGGAGCGCCGGTTCGCGTACGACGTCGCGGCGGACCTGACCCAGCGTGCGATCGACGCGGCCGACCGGATCCCCGGACCGGAGGGCGAGCGCGCGGAGCGGCTGGTCGGCCTGCTCGGCCGGCTGCTGCGGGCCCAGGTCCGGGCCGGCGCCGCGGAACCGGCTCGGCTGACCCGGGACCGGGCGGCCTCGGTCGCGCGGTTCGTCGGCCGCGACGACCTGCTGGCCGCCGCCCACACCGCCTGGACGGAGCCGACGCCCTGGCTGGCCCGCACCCACCGGGAGACCGGCGGCCAGGTCGTGGAGACCCTCGAACGGCTGGCCGCCCGCGACGACCTCGCGCCGCAGATCACCACCCGGCTGCTCCAGCGGATGGTCGAGGAGCTCGCCGGTACGGATCCCGGCCGGGCCCTGGCCGCCGCCGAGCGCCAGCTGCGGATCGCCCGCCGGGCCGGTGAACCGCGGCTGCTCGCCTCGGCGCTCGCCACCATGACCCGGCTGATGCCGCACGAGCTCCAGGGCGAGCGCCGCGGCATGGTGATCGCCGAGCTGCGGGACCTGACGGCCGGCCACGAGCTGCCGGCCCACCACTGGCTCTGCGAACACGTCGACGCCCGGATCGCCGCCGTCTGCAACGACGCCGAGGCGGTGCGCGAACACGCGGAACGCGGGGTGGCGATCGCCCGCGCCTACCGGATGCCGGAGGCGGAGGCCACCAGCACGGCCACGCTCGCGATGCTCGCCCACGCCCGCGGCGCGTTCGACGAGGCGGAGCGGTTGTACGAGCGGGTCCGCGAGCGGCTGCGCGGCGGCAACGCCTGGCTCGGCGCCGACCTCTACCACCGTGGACTGATCACGATCCGGACCGGCCAGGGGCGCGCCGGGGAGGTCGAGCCCCACGCGCGGGTGCTGCACGACACCTGGGGCGTGCGCGGCGGGGAGGCGTTCGCGGTCGTCCTGGCCCTGCAGGGCCGGTTGGACGAGGCCCGGGCGGTGCGGTTCGAGCCGGTCCCGGCCGCCGACCACTTCTACGGGGTGCGGCTCGGGACCAGGGCCAAGCTGGCGTGCCTGCTGGGGGACAAGCGGGCGGCCGCCGAACTCGTCCCGCTGCTGCGGCCCCTGCGGGACCAGTTCGGATCGGCCGCCACCGCCGAGTTCTGCACCCGGCCGATCGCCCTGGCGCTGGCCGAGGTGCACGTCCTGCTGGGCGACCTGCCGGCCGCCCGCGAGGCGTACGCGACGGCGGAGGAGGTCGCCCGGCAGTGGGGGGCGGACCACCTCGCCGAGGAGGCCCGGACGGCGGCCCGGTTGCTGCCGGCCGTCGGGGCGCTGATCCCCGCCCCGCGCACCGCCCCGACGCCCGTCGCACGGTAGCGGCCGGGGGCGTCGGGCCGGCGCTCCCTCAGCTGCCGCCGTCGAAGCCGCCGTCGAGGCCGCTGTCGAAGGCTCCGTCGAAGGCGCCGTCGGCGGCGACCAGGTAGCCGGCGCGGCGCATCAGCTTCACGGCGGCGCGGGTCCGGGCCACCCCGTCCGGGGCCGGTTCGGTCAGCGCGTACAGCTGGTGGTGGCCCGGGACCGCGTCGAACCCGAGCCGCCGCAGCATCCAGGAGGTGTTGGCGCCGCCGGTGCGGTCCGCGGCCACGATGCCGTGCTCGGGATGACGGCCGAAGGTGACATCGGCCGGGCCGGGTCGGCCGCCCGTCAGCGGCGGCCGGGCGGGGGCGGCCGCACCGGGCTCCGCGGCCCGCACCGGACCCGTGGTGAAGGGCGGTGGCTCGCCGTCCGTCATGAAGGTCACGACCGTCATCACCGTCACGGCCCGGACGGTTCCGGGGCCCCGGCCGCTCCGTCCGGAAGCGGGCCGTCCGCCCACGCGCCGCGGATCCGGCGCATCTCCCGGCGGTACTGGCGCTGCCCGGCCAGCCGCCACACCAGCCGGGCGGGCAGCGGCAGCCGGCCGACGAACTCCGCCCGCTCGCTCGCGGAGGCGTCCTCCAGGACCGCGCCCAGCGCGATCATCAGCCGGTCGCGCGGCGTCTCGGCGAGGCCACGCTCACCGACGGCGTGCCACTGTTCCGCCCCGACGTGCGCCGCCACCAGCGGCATGACCGTCGTCTCCTCGGCGTCCAGGTGCTCGCAGAGCAGCTCGTGGTGCTCCCGCAGGGCGGCCACCAGCTCGTCCCGGTCCGGCTCGGCCGCACCGGCGGCCCAGCGGTCCATCAGGCCGCCGACCCGGGTGAGCCCCTCGTCCAGGGCGTGGTGCTGGGCCTCCATCAGGGCGAGCCGCTCGGCCTCGCCGTCCAGGTGCGGGCGCAGCGCGGGCCAGAGCAGCTCGTCCTCGCCGCTGTGGTGGAGGTGCAGGCCCACGACGTAGGCCCGCCAGGCGCCGGCGAGGACCGCGGCGCGTGCGTGGTCGCCGGGCGGGACCGCCGCGACGAGGGTGGTCATCAGCCGCGACTCCCGGCGGAAGATCCGGTGGATCATCGCCATCTCGCGGGTGTAGGGGTGGGGTTCGGCCTGGGCCGGATCGATCGGTGTCACGTCGAACAGTCTCCGGAGGGCACTTGCAGCGGACTTGCGGATCGCGGCCGTGGCGCGCCCGCCCGGGGGGTGCGGGCGGACGTCGGTCGGTGGGGCGCGGAGCGGTGAGCGCGGCGAACTCGTCCCAGGTGATCCGGGGGCGGGGCAGGCCGCGCCGGCGGAGGTAGCGGGTGGTGGCCGCGCGGGCGGTGCGCAGGGTGCGCAGCCGGTCGAGCGGGCGCCCGGCGCCGGCCGGGTCGACCACGGTGGCCGGCGCCAGCACCCAGGCGTCCCCGTCGAGCGACAGGCGGCCCTTGACCAGGGCGTTGCGGAGCCCGTTCAGCCGGTCGTCGTGACGGTGCACCAGCAGCGCCGCCGGGCCGGGGACGACCGGGACGTCCGCCTCCGGGAACACCCGGTAGCCGTCCGGCCGTGGGACCACGCGGGTGCGGGCGAGGGCCGGGGCGCCGTCCGGTGCGGTGGCGCCCGGCACGGCGGTCGGGAACCCGGCCAGCAGGTCGGCCCCGGGCAGGGCAGCCGGGCCGGTGCCGGGGGGCGTGGCCGGCACCCGTCGCGGCGGACGTTGAGGGCCTTCCGGGCGAACGCCAGCGAGGTCGTCACCAGCGCCTCACCGTCCGGCCGGACCCAGGCGGCGGTCGGCCAGGCCAGGGGCGTGCCGTCCCGGCCGAGCGTGGCGAACAGGTGCGGTACGCCCGCAGGGTGGCCGGCAGGGCGTCGTTCAGGGGAGTCACGGAGGTACGACCTGTCCGGTGAGGGGGTGGGGAAGGGGGTGCGGGGCCCGGCCGGTGACGGCGCCGGAGCGGACGGGCGGAGCCCGGTCCGGCGGGCGCCGGACCGCCGGTATCGTCCCGGCGCGCGGCCGGGAACAGCGCGGATCGGCGGACGCCAAGTGGGCGCCAAGTGCGCTCCAAGCGCCGCTCCGGGGACGGGCGCGGCCCGGCCCGGGGCGGAGGACCACTAGGCTGGCGGCCTGCCGAGGGCGGGGAGCGCCGGCCGCCGCGCGCGGACCGGGCGGTCGCCGGCGACGGGTCGCCCGTCCCGCTCGGCCTCGCGAGGACGACGGACCCGGACGACGGGTCCAGGGGGGAAGCGACGGCGCGTGGAGCACGTGGAGGGGCCGGAGACCACCCGGCTGGTCGGACGCGGTGAGCAGACCGCGCTGCTGGCCGCGGCCCTGGAGGGGGCCCGGACGGGGGCCGGCGGGGCGGCGGTGCTCCTGCGCGGCGAGGCCGGCATCGGCAAGACGGCGCTGCTGGACTGGACGGCCGACCGGGCCGCGGAGGCCGGGTTCACCGTGCTGCGGGCGGTGGGCTCCGAGGTCGAGCGCGAGTACGCGTTCAGCGGGCTGCACCAGGTGCTGTGGCCGCTCCTGGAGCGGTCCCACGACCTGCCGCCGCATCAGCGGGACGTCCTGGAGCACGCGCTGGGCATCCGCCCCGGCTCGCCGCCGGGCGGGTTCACGGTCGGGGCGTCGGCGCTCGCCCTGCTCGCCTCGGCCGCCCGCGGCGGACCGCTGCTGCTGCTCGTGGACGACCTGCACTGGGTCGACTCCTCCAGCATCACGGTGTTCGCCTTCCTCCACCGGCGGATCGCCGCCCTCCCGGTCGTCATCGTCAGCGCCAGTCGTCCCGAGGAGTCCGCGGCCGAGGCGTGGTCGATGCACCCCGTCGAGGTCGGTGCGCTCTCCTCGGCGGAGGCCGGGACACTGCTCGACCTGCGCCACCCCGGGCTGGCCGCCACCACGGCCGCCCGGCTGCTGGACGAGGCCGGTGGCAACCCGCTGGCCCTGGTGGAGCTGCCGCGTCAGTTGGGGCGGGGCCAGCTGCGGGGCATCGTTCCGCTGCCCGACCAGCTGCCGCTCGGAAGCCGGCTGGAGCGGCTCTTCGCGGACCGGCTGGCCGGCCTGACCCCGACCGCCGAACGGGTGCTGCTGTTGGCCGCGCTGGCCGGCCCGTGCACGGTCGAGGGCACCGCCTCCTGGCTGCGCGCGGTGGCCGGCGACGACGCGGAGTCCGTGCTGGAGACGCTGGAGGCGACCGGGCTCGCCTGGCTCGACTCCGCGGGCCGGCTGGTCTTCCGCCACCCTCTGGTGCGGCGCGCCGTCATTTCCCGGGCGTCCGGCCCCCGACAGCGCGCGGCGCACCGTCAGCTCGCCGAGGGGCTGGCCGCCGACGACCCGCGGCGGCTGGTCCACGAGGCGAGCGCGGCGCTGCTCGCGGACGAGGACCTCGCCGCCCGCCTCCAGGACGCCGGCCACCGGCTGGTGCGACGCGGCGGCGACGCGGAGGCGGCGCTGCTGCTCGACCGCTCGGCGGCGCTCACCGCCGACCCCGCCGACCGCGCCCGCCGGCTGACCTGGGCCGCCGTCGCGGCCGCCCGGGGCGGCCAGCTCCGGCACACCGCGCGGCTGGTCGAGGAGATCGCCCGCGGGCCGGTGCCGGACGACATCGCCCCGCTGTTCTCCTACGCCGTGGTCTACGTGGACCAGAGCCACCGGGTGGCGTTCGAGTCCTCCGTCGAGCTGCTGCCCGGCACCATCGACGCCTTGGCCCGGCCCGGGGCGGAGACCTTCGGCGGGCTCGCCGAGCAGGCGTACTTCAAGCTGCTGCTCGCCGCCGTCTACACCGGGGACCCGCGGGCCTGGCAGGTACTGGCCGACCACCGCCCGCAGGTGTCCCCGCTCGCCCGGCTCTGCCACCGCGCCTGGTCCGACCCGGCACGCACCGCCCACGGCGTGCCCGGGCTCCTCACCGCACTACTGGACGGCCTGGACCGGGGACAGGAGGCGGGCGCGGCCTGGCTGCTGCTCTGGACGGCCGCCGCGGTGGACGCCGCGGACGGCCCGCTGCGGCGCCGCTTCGCGGGCCAGCACGGGTACGCCACCCGTGGCTCGGTCGCCAAGGCCGAGGTCTACCGGGGCTACCTGCGGGGGCGCTGGGACGAGGCCGCGACCTGCCTGCACGAGGCGGAGGCGGCCGAGGAACTCGGCTACCACTGCAACGCCCTGCTGTTCCGGCACTACCACGCGCACTTCCTGGCCGGCCGCGGCGACGAGGCGGGCCTGCGCGCCGCCGACGCCCGGGTCCGGCCGGTCGCCGCGCGGGCGGGCATGCGCTTCGTCACCGACCAGCTCGACCACCTGCACGCGCTGGCCGCGCTGGCCCACGGCCGGGACGAGGAGGCCTACCAGGGCCTCGTCGCCCTGATGCCGCCGGGCGAGCTGCCGGCCGGCCTGCCCTGGTTCCACCTGCCGTTCCTCGACCTCGTCGAGGCCGCCGTCCGGACCGGGCGCCGGGCGGAGGCCGCCGCGCACGTGGCGGCCGGGCAGGCCGCCCGGATGGACGAGATCTCCGGCCACCACGCCTTCCTGCTGGCCGCGGCGGCCGCGCTGGCCGCGGACGGACCCGACGCCGACGCGCTGTTCGACGCCGCCTACGCGGTGCCCGGGGCGCGGCGCTGGGTCTTCCCCTTCGCGCGGCTGCGGCTCGCCCACGGCCTGCGCCTGCGGGCCGCCGGCCGCCGGGAGGCGGAGGCGGTGCTGCACGAGGCGCGCCGCGCCTTCGAGGGGCTCGGTGCCGGCCCCTGGGCGGCGCGTTGCGCGGCACGCCCGGGGGCGGCCGGAGCCGTGCCCGGCGTGCCGTCGGCGGACGGGGCGCGACGGCGGCCGCTGACCGGCCAGGAGGTCCGGATCGCGCGGCTGGCCGCGGCCGGGCTCGCCACGGCCGGGATCGCCGAGCGGCTCGGTGTGGACCCGGGGGCGGTGGAGTCCGGGCTGGCCAGGGCGCTCGCCAAGCTCGGCACCGGATCGCCCGCCGGGCTCGCCCCGGCGCTGGCCGCTGCCGGCCTGCTCGCCCCGGCCGGTCGCGCGGGGGTCCCGGCCGGGTGACCGGGCGGCGGCGCGCGGGCCGTCGAGGGTCCCCGGGGCAACGGCCGGTGGCCCGAGGGACACCGCGCGCCCCGCACCGGTGACGGGAGGGGCCGGCCCACGGTTGCCTCAGGGGGTCCGATGATCCGACGACACCTCCGGGAGACCTCGATGAGCCCGAACGGAACGATCCCGCGCCGCCTCGCCGCCGCCACCGCCCTGGGCGCCGCCGTCCTCGCGACGGTCCTCGTCCCGGCCGGCGCGGCCCAGGCCGCGACGCCGGGGCAGTTCACCCTTTGCTCCGACGGCTACTACTCCTCCTACGCGGAGTTCCCCGAACGGCACTTCGCCACCAAGGTCGTGAACCCCGGCACCTGCGCCACGATCAGCGTCACCGGCCGGAGCAAGGACGTCGTCGTCCTCCGCCAGGCCAACGGCGCCGTCATCGGCGACTTCTCCTTCGACGACGCGACCGGCACCGGTGTCTCGACCACCGGGTACGCCTGGTCGGCCGGCTACTACCGCTGGTGATCCGCCGTCACGGCCGTCACTGAGAACCGCCGGTGGCCCCGCCACCGGTACGCCGCGCACCGCCCGTTCCCCTCCCGGGCGGTGCGCGGCGACGCCCTCCAATCCACTTGCAAGTCCCCGCCAAGAGGGCCCGCCTAGCGTGTTCGACCTCCGAACCGACGAGGACAGGCGAGCCCGAACCCCATGGACACCATCACCACCCCGAGGACGCCGACGGCCCCCGAGCCGGTCGCGGTCCCCGCCCCCGCCCGACGCGACCCGAGCGGCGTCGGCGTGATCCGGACGACCGCCGTCGCGGTGCTCGCGAGCGACCCGATCACCGGCGAGGGGACGAGCCTCGGGCTGCGCCGCCACCCGGGCCTGCGGCTGCTCCAGGACGACGAGTTCCCGGTCGCGGACGTCGCGCTGGTGCTCGCCACCCGGGTCACCGAGGAGACGATGACCCGGCTGGAGGAGTGCTCGGCCCGGTCCCGCAACCCCGGCCTGGGCATCGTCCTGGTCACCGAGAGCATCCGCGAGCACCAGGTGCTGCGCGCGGTGGACCTCGGCCTGCGCGGCCTGCTCTGGCGCCAGCAGTGCGACTTCGACAAGGTGCTGGAGGTGGTCCGCCGCGTGGCCGTCGGCGGCACCGACCTGCCCCCGGCCGTCCAGGGCTGGCTGGTGGACGGCTTCCGCTCCGTCCAGCGCGACGTCCTCGGACCGCGCGGCCTGACCACGGCCGGGCTGGAGACCCGCGAGGTCGCCGTGCTGCGGCTGCTGGCCGACGGTCTGGACACCGCCGACATCGCCCGCGAGCTGAGTTACTCCGAGCGGACCATCAAGAACATCGTCAGCGGCATGATGACCCGGCTCGGC
This sequence comes from Kitasatospora sp. NPDC127111, assembly GCF_042677465.1. Taxonomy (NCBI): domain Bacteria; kingdom Bacillati; phylum Actinomycetota; class Actinomycetes; order Kitasatosporales; family Streptomycetaceae; genus Kitasatospora; species Kitasatospora sp. NPDC127111. The sequence continues at coordinate 17,848 of NZ_JBHXTG010000034.1, read as the reverse complement.
TTCCGCAACCGCACCCACGCCGTGGTGCACGCGATCCGGACGGGCGTGCTCTGAGCCGGTCGGGCGCGGCGCGAAACCGTGTCCGGGCCGCCCCACCGTGCGGCGGGGCGGCCCGGACGGACGGTCAGCGCAGGTACCACTTCTGGTTCGACGCGCCCGTGCACTCCCACAACTGGAGGCCCGTGCCGTTCCCGGTGCCGTGGTCCCGGGCATCGACGCACTTGCCCAGGTGGGTGTTGACCAGGTCGTGCGCGGGGTTGAGGGCGAACTGCTGGGCCCAGCCGCCGTTGCAGCGGGCCAGCTGGATCACCGTGCCGTCGTCGGCCGAAGCGCCCGCGACGTCCAGGCACATCCCCATCGCGCGGACGGTACCGTCCGACCGGAAGTCCCAGGTCTGCGCCGCGTCCCCGGAGCAGTCCCACAACCGCAGCGGCGAACCGTCCACGGCGGCGCGCGCCGACACCTCCACGCACCGGTCGGACCCGTAGCCGGCGACCGTCCGGCCGCTCGGGGCCGGGGCGGCCGTCGTCGCGGGCGGTGCGGGCTGCGCCGGGGCCGGTGCCGGTGCCGGGGCCGCGGGCTGGGCCGCCGCCTGCGGCCGGCTGCCCGCCGAAGCGGGCGGCTGGGCCGGGCCCGGGGCCGGAGCGCCGGGCTGCTGGGCCTTCGGCGCGGCTGCCGGTCCGCCCGGCGGCTGGGGCGCGGCCGGGGCGCCGGGGGCGGTGCTGCCCGGAGCCGCACCGGTGCCGCCGACGGGCGGCGGGCCGTCCGCCGGCGGGGCCCCGGTCGGCCCGGCGGCGGACGGTGAGGCCGCGGCGGTCGCGGTGGCCGTGTCCCCGGGGGAGGCGTCCGCCGTGGTCGGGACGGCACCCCGGGCCCCCGGGACGTGGGGCGCGGTGAGGGCCGGACCGGTCGGCAGCGCGCCGCTCGCCGGGTGCTCCTCGCCCCCCGGACCGGCGGTGACCGACACGGCTGTGACCGCGAGGGCGACCAGGACGCCGGCGGCGATCAGTACCCCGGCGATCCGGGCGCTCCGCTCCGGCTGCTCCTCCTCGGCGCCGGGGGGTTCGGCCGACCCCGGGCGGGGCGCTCGCCTCTTCCGCTCCGTCTCCTCCCGCGCGACGACCGCGGCGGTGGCGGAACCGGTGGCGGAACCGGCGGCCGAAGCGGCGGCGGCCGGTGACGGACCGTCCGGTGCGGGCGACGCCGCAGCGCGGGGGGCCGGTCCGCCGGGCTCGGCGGCGGTCCGGCTGCCCGGCTCGCCGGCGCCGGTGGTTTCCGGCGCGGCGGGCTCCGGTCCGGCGGGCTCCGGTCCGGCTGGCTCCGCCGCGGGGGCTCCGGCGCCGGGCTGCTCGGCCGGTCCGGCCGGGGGCACGGCCTCCGCCGGCGGAGTGCCGGCGCCGCCCCCGGCGGCCTCCCACGGCAGGGCGCGGTCCCAGAGCGCCCCGCCCGGCGGGTCCGTGGACGGCGTCACGCGATCCATACGTCTCTGCTCCACTCTTGTTCGGCCCCGCACGTCCGTGCCGCGGCGGCCGATCGGGCGCACGGGGGAGGAACGACCGGCCCGGCCGCTGACCGGTGCCCGGCCGACTCGCACGGGCACGGCCGGCGCACACGGACGGCGAGGCCGCCACCAGTCAACCGCCCCGCCCGTCCGCCCGCCCCGCCGCCGGCGCGGACGTGGACCCTTCGCACCGGATTCCTTGCCCCGAGGTGCAACTCCCCACCGGACACCGGGGCCCCGCCCGCCGTCCGGTTGCCCCACCGGACACGCTTCCTGGTCCGCCGGGACAGCGAAGGGCCGTCACGCCAGGGCGGGCCGGCCGCGCCTCCCTAGGCTGCCGACGCACAGCGAACCGCCTGCCGCTCCGCAGCCCGGAGCGCGGGAGAGACGGGAGAGAACCGGACGTGAGCACCGTGGTCGTCAAGCGCCCACCACGCGCCGAGGGCCCCCGCCCGCCGGAGGAACAGGTCGAACTGGCCGAGCCGCCGGTGCTCGGCGAGCCCGCCACCGGGGACTTCGGCTCCGTGCTGACGTACCTGCCGATGGGCCTCGGCACCGGGGCGATGGTGCTGATGTTCTCCGTCGGCGCCGGTGGCCCCGCGATGTACACGATGTCCGGGATGATGGGCGTCGCCATGGTCAGCATGACCCTGGTCCAGATCGGCCGCCCCGGTGCCGAACGCCGCCGCCGGGTCCGCGCCGAACGCCGCGACTACCTGCGCTACCTGGCCCAGAAGCGCCGGCAGGCCCGGCAGGCCGCCGAACAGCAGCGCGCCGCCCTGCTCTGGGACGACCCCGACCCGGCCGACCTGTGGACGCTGGTACCGGGCCCCCGGCTCTGGGAGCGCCGGCCCGGCCACCAGGACTTCGCCAGGGTCCGGATCGGCACCGGCACGCGCCGCGCCGCCCTGGAGTTCCTGCCCCCCAGGACCAAGCCGGTCGAGGACCTCGAACCGCTCTGCGCGATCTCGCTGCGCCGCTTCACCCGCGCCCACCAGACGGTGCCGCACCTGCCCGTCCCGGTCTCCCTGCGACGCTTCACCGCCGTCGAGTTCGCCGGCGAGCACGCGGACGCGCTCGCCCTGGCCCGCGCGATGGTCGCCCAGCTCGCCGTCCTCCACTCGCCCGACGAGCTGCGCGTCGCCGTGCTCGCCGACGACGCCGGCCGACGGGACTGGGACTGGCTGAAGTGGCTGCCGCACAACGCCCACCCGCGGGAGGAGGACGCCGCCGGCCCCGTCCGGCTCGCCGCCGCCGACCACGACGCACTGCTGGACCTCCTCGGCCCCGCCGTCCGCGACCGCCCGGACCACGACCCCGGCTCCACCCCGAGCGTGGCCGAGCCGTTCACGGTGGTCGTCGCCCAGGGCGTCCGACTCCCCGAGACCTCCCGCCTGCTCGGCGCCGGCCTGCGCGGCGTCGTCCTCCTCGACCTCACCGGCACCGTCCCCGGCGGCCCCCGGGTGCTCCGGCTCACCGCCCGCGACGGCCGGGTCGAGTTCCCCGCCGGACCGGAGACCGTCACCGCCCGCGCCGACCGGCTCGGCCCCGCCGAGGCCGACACCCTGGCCCGGGCGCTGGCACCGCTGCGCACCGGCGGCGGCGCCGACCTGCGGGACCGTCCCCTGGAGTCCGACCTCGACCTGGCCGCCCTGCTGGGCATCCGCGACGTCCGCGGCTTCGACGTCGCCGCCCGCTGGCGCTCCCGCCAGGCCCAGGACGCCCGCCTCAAGGTGCCGATCGGCCTCACCGAGGACGGCGAGGTGGTCGAACTGGACCTCAAGGAGTCGGCGCAGGGCGGCATGGGACCGCACGGACTGCTGATCGGCGCCACCGGCTCCGGCAAGAGCGAGCTGCTGCGCACCCTCGTCATCGGCCTGGCCGCCACCCACTCGTCCGAGATCCTCAACCTGGTGCTGGTGGACTTCAAGGGCGGCGCCACCTTCCTGGGCCTCGACCGGCTGCCGCACACCTCCGCCGTCATCACCAACCTCGCCGACGAGATCCACCTCGTCGACCGGATGCGGGACGCCATCAGCGGCGAGATGATCCGCCGTCAGGAACTGCTCCGCGAGGCCGGCCACCCGTCGCTCTACGAGTACGAGAAGGCGCGCGCCGCCGGGGCCACCCTGGCGCCGTTGCCCGCGCTGCTCATCGTCGTCGACGAGTTCTCCGAACTCCTCGCCGGGAAGCCCGAGTTCATCGACCTCTTCGTCTCCGTCGGCCGGCTCGGCCGCAGCCTCGGCGTCCACCTGCTGCTCGCCTCGCAGCGCCTGGACGAGTCCCGGATCCACCGGGTCGAGGGCCACCTGTCCTACCGGATCGCGCTGCGCACCTTCTCCGCCATGGAGTCGCGCAGCGTCATCGGCACCGCCAGCGCGTACGAACTCCCCTCCGCCCCCGGCAACGGCTACCTCAAGGTGGACACCACCAACCTGGTGCGCTTCAAGGCCGCCTACGTCTCCGGCCCCGCGCCGGCGCCGCCGCACCCCGACCAGCAGGCCCGCACCGTGCCCGCCCGGGAGGTCACCGCCTTCGGCCTCGACCAGCGGGGGCCGCTCGCCTCCGCCCGCGCCGAGGAGGAGGCCGCGCTGCTCTCCCTCGCCGAACAGGCGCTGCGGCGACGGACCGCCGAGCCGGCCACCGAGGAGGCCACCGAGAGCCTCTCCGAGGTCCTGATCGCCCGGCTGGAGAACGGCGGACCGCCCGCCCGCCAGGTCTGGCTGCCCCCGCTGGCCGCCCCGCCCAGCCTGGACCAGCTGCTGCCCGGCCTCGTACCCGACCCGGACCGCGGCCTCGGCACCCCCGACCCCGGACTGCGCGGCGCGCTGAAGGTCCCGCTCGGCATGGTCGACCGCCCCTTCGAGCAACTGCGCGACCTGCTGGTCGCCGACCTGTCGGGGGCCGACGGCCACATCGGCGTGGTCGGCGCCCCGCAGACCGGCAAGTCCACCCTGCTGCGCACCCTGATCCTCGCCCTCGCCCTGACCCACACCCCGACGGAGGTCCAGTTCTACTGCCTCGACTTCGGCGGCGGCGGCCTGGTCTCCACCGCCGGACTGCCGCACGTCGGCTCCGTCGCCACCCGCCTGGAGCGCGACCGCGTGCTGCGGACCGTCGCGGAAATCCACCAACTGCTGGAGCACCGCGAGCAGTTGTTCACCGCGCGCGGCCTGGAGTCGATGGCCGCCTACCGCGCGCTCCGCGCCCGCGGCGGGGCCGGCGCCGGGTCCGGCGACCCGCTCGGCGACGACCCGTACGGCGACGTCTTCCTGGTGGTCGACGGCTGGGCCACGCTCCGTCAGGAGTACGAGGAGCTGGAGCAGCGGGTCATGGACCTCGCCGCCCGCGGGCTCTCCTTCGGCATCCACGTGGTCGCCTCGGCGGTCCGCTGGTCCGAGCTCCGCGCCCGGCTGCGCGACCTGCTCGGCACCAAGCTCGAACTGCGCCTCGGGGACGCCATGGAGTCCGAGGTCGGCACCAAGGCGGCCGCCGCCGTGCCGCACCGCCCCGGTCACGGCCTCACCGGCGGCGGACACCGCTTCCTGTCCGCGCTGCCCAGGACCGACAGCTCCGCCCGCACGGAGGACCTCACCGCGGCCACCAAGGCCGCCGTCGCCGAGATCGAGGCCTTCGCCGCCGGCGCCGCCGCCCCCGGCGTCCGCCTGCTGCCCACCCGCCTCGACGCCCACCGCCTCCCCGGCCCGGACCACACCCCCGAGCTGCGGTTCTGCCTCGGCTGGGACGAGCAGCGCCTCGCCCCCGCCTGGCACGACTTCGGCACCACCCCGCACCTGGCCGTCTTCGGCGACGGCGAGACCGGCAAGACCAACGCCCTGCGGCTGGTCGTCCGCGCCATCACCGCCCGCTACCGCCCCGAGGAGGCCCGCATCCTGCTGGCCGACCCCGGCCGCGGACTGCTCGACGACGTCCCCGACGCCTACCGGGTCGGGCTCGCCGTCGACGCCGACGGCCTCACCCGGCTGGCCGAGAGCGCCGTCGTCTCCGTCGGCAAGCGGGTGCCCGGACCCGACGTCACCCCCGGACAACTGGCCCGGCGCGACTGGTGGCAAGGACCGCGCCTGTTCGTCCTCGTCGACGACTACGACCTGCTCACCGGCGCCCCCGGAGCGGCCGCCCCGACCGCCCCGCTGGTACCGCTGCTCGCCCAGGGCGGGCACATCGGCCTGCACGTCGTCGTCGCCCGCAGCACCTCCGGCGCCATGCGGGCCGTCATGGACCCGTTGCTGCGCCGGATGTGGGAGCTCGGCAACCCCGCGCTGCTGCTCTCCTACCCCAAGGAGGAGGGCAAGTTCCTCGGCGAGGCCAAGCCCCGCACCCTGCCCGCCGGACGTGCCCAGCTCGTCACCCGGCGCACCGTCACGCTCGTCCAGACCGGCCTCGTCCCCGCCGGCCCCGCCCCGACTGGAGCACGATGACCACCGCACCGCCCCCGGTCGAGGCCACCGAGGTCTGCCGGCTCACCGTCGACGGCCCGGCCGGCCGCGCCGACCTCGCCGTCCCCGTCACCACCACCGTCTCCGCCCTGCTGCCGGTGCTGCTCCGAGCCCTGCCCGCCGGGCCCGACCGCGCCGACGGCCGGTGGGTCCTCCAGCGCCTCGGCGACGAGCCCCTCGACCCCGGGGCCACCCCGGCCACGGCCGGCCTGCGTCACGGCGACGTCCTCCACCTGCGCCCCGCCGGGGCGCCGCTGCCCGTCCCGCACTTCGACGACCTCGCCGACGGCGTCGCCGACCGGGTCGGCCGGGGCCCCGGCCGGTGGCGGCCCGAGCTCACCCGGGCCCTCGCCCTGGTCCTCGCCGGCGGGGCCCTGGCCGCACTCGCCGCCGCCCTGCTCGGCGCCGGTGCGGGGCCGGCCACGGCGGCGCGCTGCGCGGCGGTCGCCGCCGTCCTCACCACCGCCTGCGCCGTGACGGCCCGGATGCGCGCCGACCGGAGCAGCGTGCTGCTCACCGGCCTCGGCGCGTTCGGGTTCGCCGCGCTCGCCGGGCTGACCCTGCGCGCCGCCCCTGCCGGCGGCCACCTCCCGGGCGCCACCGGCGTGCTGGCCGCCGCCGGCGGCGTCGTGGCGATCGCCGCACTGCTGCTCGGTGTCGGCGCGCTGCCGTTGGCCGTACCCGGCACGGCCCTGGTCGGAGCCATCGCCGCGGCCTGCGGGGCGATCGCCGTCCGGGCCGGCCGGGCCGACGCCGTCCAGGCCGCCGCCACGCTGGCCGTCGCGCTGTTCGTGCTCGGCCACCTGGCACCGCGGCTCGCCCTGCGGGCGGCCCGGCTGCGCGTGCCGCACCTGCCGCGCGACGCCGCCGAACTCCAGCGCGACATCGAGCCCGAACCGGGCGAACGGCTCGACCGCCGGGTCACCCTGGCCACCGCCTGCCTCGACACCATCGCCACGGCCTCCGCCCTCGTGCAGGCGGTCGCCGTCACCCTGCTGGTGATCCTCGACTCCTCCTGGACCGGATGGCTGCTGCCGCTCGCCCTGGGCGCCGCCCTGCTGCTCCGCGCCCGCGGCACGGAGGGCACCCTCCAGCGCGTCCCCGCGCTGCTGTGCGGCGCCTACGCGGCGGCGCTGGTGCTCGTCCTCCGGGCCGCGCCCGCCGGACCGGGCGGGCAGGCCGCCGCGATCGCGGTGCTGCTCGCCGCCGCCGCGCTGCTGCCGGCCGCCGCCTGGCGGCTGCCGCGGGCCCGGCTGCTGCCGGTCTGGGGCCACCTCGGCGACCTCGCCGAGACCGTCACCGCGATCGCCCTGCTGCCGCTGCTGCTCCAGGTGATCGGTGTCTACGCCCGGCTGCGGGCCCTGGCCGGCTAGGGGAGACCGTGCAGACACGACGCGACCACGTGCAGTCCTACCAGTTCGCGATGGGCCGGCTGGCCTCAGCCCTCGTCGGGGGTGACCCCGGCCAGGGCGACAGCCCCACCCGCCGGTCCGCACTCGGCACCGTCCTCGGCGCCGGCGTCGCCGGCCTGCTCTGCGGCGGCTTCGCCGTCGCCGGCCTGCTCGCCCCGCCGGCCAGTACCGCGTGGCGCAAGGACGGCGCCGTCGTCGTGGAGAAGGAGACCGGCAACCGCTACGTCTACCTGGACGGCGAACTCCGCCCGGCCCGCAACCAGGCCTCGGCCCTGCTGATCGCCGGCGGGCGGGCAGCGCCCGAGACCGTCCCGGCCAAGGTGCTGGCCGGTACCCCGCGCGGCGTCCCGGTCGGCATCCCGGACGCCCCCGACGCCGTCCCGGCCGCCGCGGGGCTGCTCACCGGCGCCTGGGCGCGCTGCCTCCGGACGGACGTCAGAGGCGTGCCCGCGCCCGGTGCGGCAGGCGGCGGCGGTACGGCCGGGAGCGCCGGGGCAGGGCCGGCCGGGGGCGCCGCCCCGCCGGCCCAGACGCTGGTCTTCGGTCCGGCCGCCGACGCGCTCCCCGGCCTGCCCGCCGACCGTGCCGCGCTGGTCGCCGGCCCGGACGGCGCCCGCCACCTGCTGGTGGGCGACACCAAGTACCCCGTCCCCGCGGACTCCGCCCTGATCGCGCTCGGCCTGGACGACCGGCCCGCCGTCGCCGTCCCGGCCGACTGGCTCGCCGCCGTGCCCACCGGAGCGCCCCTCGCGGCGAGCGCGCCGCCCGGCGCCGGCGCCCCGGCCGGCACCGTCGCCGGCCAGAGCACCGTCACCGGCCAGCTGTTCCGCACCGGCCCCGGCGCCGACGCCCACCACTACGTGCAGCGCGCCGACGGCCTCGCCCCGGTCGGCCCGACCGAGTACGCCCTGCTCGCCGCCCTGCCCGGTGCTCCCGCCCCCCGGACCGTCACCGCCGCCGACCTCGCCACGGCCCCGCTCTCGGCCGACCGCGGCGCACTCAACCGACTCCCCGCCGTCACCGGCCTCCCCGCCCCCGACGCCGGCGCGCTCTGCCTGCGGACCGGGCCCGGCGGCACGGTCCGGCTCGTCCTCGCCCCGGTCCTCGCCCGCCCCGTCGTGCTGCCGCCCGGCACCGGCGTGCTCGCCACCGCGCCGGCCGGCGGCCCTCCGTACCTCGTCACCGAGCAGGGCGCCCGGTACCGGATCACCGACGGCGACGCCCTCCGCGCCCTCGGCCTCGGCGACGCGCGTCGCGCCCTCACCCTGCCCGCCGACGTCCTCGCGCTGCTGCCCGAGGGCCCCGCCCTCGGCCGCGCCGCGGCGCGCGGGTGAAGGGGGAACGGGCCGTGCGACTGCGCCTGCGTGCCGGAGACGGCGGCGCCCTGCTCATCCACCCCAAGGGCGGCCCGGACGGCCGGGCCGTCGCCTTCGCCCGCGGCCTCGCCCGCGACGAACGGCACACCCTGGTCGTGGTCGACCTGGCCGCCGGCGCCGCCGAGCGCGAGTGGACGGCGGTCGCCCGGCTGCTCGCGCCCGCCCGCTACGGCAGCCTGCGGCTGGTCTTCGGCCGCGGTGACCGCACCGAGGTCGGGCAGGCGGCCGCGCGGATCGCCGAACGGCTCGGCCGGGAGGTGATCGCGCCCGACGGCGAGGTCACGCCCACCGTCACCGGCGGGCTCTTCGTACCCGCGCACCACGGCGACGGGTGGCTGCGGTACCGCCCGGGCCGGGCGGCCGAGCGGGACGGGCAGCGGTTCCCCAAGCCGTCCTGGGAGTTCTCCACGCCCGTCCGCCCCTGGCCGGCCGGTCCGCACGCGGTCGCCGAGCCGCTGCCCGCCGGGGTCTGGCTGCGCAGCACCCGGGAGGAACCCACGGACGCCGAACGGCGGCACCTGGTCGAGGCGGTGCCGGCCGACCCGGAACTGCTGCTCGTCGTGCTCGGCAGCCCCGGCGCGCCGGCGGTCGCCCTCGACGACGTGGCTCGGTTCTGGGGCACGGTGCTGCCCAGTGCCCGGCCGGCGGTCCGCTTCGTCCTGCACGGCACCCTGGACACCCCCGCCAGCGTCGACCCCGGGCAGGTCCTCGCCGACGCACTCGGCCACCCGGTCGTCCGGTACGCCGCGCTCCCGGCCGCGGTCCGCGACGCCGCCGGCGCCCTCGTCGCCCCGGCCCGGGCCGGGCAGGGCCGGGACGCGGAGCTGGTGAACCACCCGGCGGCCGGCCCGCGCTCCGCCCCGCCGGCGCCGGGGATGGCCCCGGCGGCTTCGGTGGCGGCGGCCGCGGGGCTTCCGGGGGCGGGCTCCGGCCCCGCTCCCGCGTCGGCCCGGTTGCCGGTCGAGCCGGCCGAGCCGGTCGGTGCCGCCGAGGACGTCGCCCGGGCCGTCGCGCCCGGGACGGCGGACGTGAACGCGGTCGAGGGTCGCGCCACCGAGACCGCGGCTCCGGTCGCGTCCGCGGCAGCGGTCGTGCCGTCGGCCCCGGCCCCGGCCGTCGTCACGCCCGTTCCCGAGCCGGAAGGCGCGGAAGCCCCACCCCCCGGGACGGCCCGCCCCGCACCGGCAGCACCGGAGACCGCTCGTCAGAGCGCGACCCCGCACGAGTCGGGCACGCCCGAGAGGGCTCGCCGAGACACGAACGGGACGGAGCCGGCGCGGTCCGGGGGCGGGAGCGAGAGCCCTGCCGTCCCCGCGCCGGCCGTGCCCGCCCCGCCGCTGCCGGACCGGTCGATCCCGGCTCCGGCGCCGCGCTTCCGGCTGGAGTCCGGCGGGCCCGTGCCCGTGCCGCCGGCGGCCCGTCAGGTGCCCGCACCCGCGACGGAGCCGCCGTCGCCCGACCCGGTGCCCGCGCCGCCCGCGCCGGGCCCGGCCCCCGCGCCCGCGCGGGTGCGGGTCCAGCCGACGCCGTCGGCCGCCGCCTGCGCGGTGCCGCCGGAGCGCGGGATCGACCAGGAGCGGGAGTGGGTGCGCCGGACGTTCAGCGAGCAGTTCAACGCGGTGGCCGGCTCGGTGTCCCGGGTGATGTCGGAGGCCCCGGGGCTGCGCGGGGAGGGCCGGACCGAGGGGGCGGCGGCGCTGACCGAGCTGGTCGCCGTCCGGATCTACCTGTCGGGCGACGGCCGTCGGGCCGACGCGGCGGTCCGCAGCGCCGCCCCGGGCCCGCACGTGCCCTTGGCCCGGTGCGTGGCGGCCGGGTTGGGCCGGCTGCCGTCATACCGCGGGCCGGCGCTGTTGCGCACCGGGCTGGACGCGTCGGAGCGGGCGCTCTACCGCGAGGGGGAGCTGCTCACCGAGTGGGCCTTCTGCCACGCCCGCACCGTGCCGCACCCGGGCCCGGCGGACGGGACCGACGTGCTGGTCTGGTCGATGACGGCCCGTCGGACCGCCCTGCTGGACCCGTCGGTGCCCGACCGGGTGCTGTTCCTGCCCGGCACCGGCTTCAAGGTGTTGCGGGTCGACGGGCGCACCGTGCTGCTGCGCGAGCTCTCCCCGTCGGAGATCACCGCCGACGGCCGGGTCGACCTGCGACCGGCGAAGCTCGACGCGCTGGCCCTGGCCGGCCTCGAACGCATCCCGCCCGCGCTGGCCGGTGCCGGGACCGACGACGACTCCGGGGGCGCCGACCCGCCCGGCCTGATGATCACCCCCCGTACGGAAGGATCCCGCCCGTGAGCAGGCAGGTGCTGCTGGTTTCCCCGGACCGCCCGGGTGCCCACCGCTCGATCTCCGCCGCCCTCGCCGAGGCCCCCGAGGGGGCGCTGATCACCGTGGCCCCGGGCCGGTACGAGGAGGCGCTCGTCCTCACCCGCGCGGTCACCGTGGCGGCCGGGGACGTCGGGGACGCCGGCGACGGCGGGACCGTCGAGGTGCACGCCGTCGCGGGCAGCACGGTCGTCGTGGACGCCGAGGCGGTCCGGCTCTCCGGCCTGGTGCTCTCCGGCACCGACCGGCAGGCCCCGGTGCTGGACCTGCGCCGCGGGCAGGCCGCGTTGGACGGCTGCCGGATCCGCGGCGAGGCGTGGACCGCCGTGCTGGTCTGGCAGGACGCCACCCTCGCCGCGCGCGGGTGCTGGGTCGAGAACCCGCAGGGTGCCGGCGTGGTGGTCACCTCCACCGGCGCCAGCGTGCTGGAGGACACCGAGGTGGCCGACGCCGGCTCCTCGGCCGTCGTGGTCGCCGAGCGCGGGCGCCTGGAGGTGCGGGACTGCCGGCTGGTCCGGGCCCGGGGCAACGGTGTCTGCGTCAACGGCACGGGCGCGGTCGTCGTCGAGGGCACGGTGATCACCGGCAGCGCCAAGCCGGGCGTCGCCGTCGAACAGGAGGCCCGGGCCGAGCTGCGCCGGGTCACCGTGTCCGGCAGCGCCGCGGTGGACGCCTACCTGACCAGCCGGGGCGAGACCGTCCTCACCGGCTGCGCCTTCGAAGGGTCGGCCGGCCAGGCGGTGCACGTCGCGGGCGGGGCGGCGCCGGTGCTGCGCGGCTGCACCGTCCACGGTGCGGCCGACAGCGGGGTGGAGGTCACCGGGGGCGCCCGGCCGGTGCTGGAGGACGTCCGGATCACCGGGGCACCGGTGGGCCTGCGGGTGACCGGCGCCGGCAGCGCCGCCCTGGCGGACCGGCTGACCGTGCGGGACGCCGCCACCGCGGCCGTCCGGCTCGCCGACGGGGCCGCCGCCGAGCTGGACCGGCTCACCGTCAGCGGGACGGCCGGCGACGGCGTCCGGGCCGACGGAGGGGCCGAACTGGCCCTGCGGGAGGCGGAGATCACTCTCGCCGGCGGCCACGCGGTGGACCTGGCCGGCCGGTCCACCAGCGGACGCCTCACCGGCGTCAGGGTGGGCACCACCGGCGGCGGGCATGGCCTCGGCGTGCTGGACGGTGCGAGCGTCCGGCTGGCCGACTCGACGCTGGACGGCTGCCCCGCGGTCGTCGGAGACCAGGGTGAACTGGTCGCCCATGACAGTGAGTTCACCGGATCGGGGACCGACGGTGTGCGGGTGCTGGCGGGCGGCACGTTCACCGCCGTGGGCTGCCGGGTCAGCGGCGCGCGCGGGCACGGCGTGGACGTGCGGGCCGGGGCCCGCGCCGACCTCGGCAACTGCACGGTCGTCGGCAACGCGGGCGGCGGGGTCAGGGCGGCGGGGCCGGACGGCTCGGCGCTGGTGCGCGACAGCGACGTCCAGGACAGCGGAGCCACCGCCCGTCCGGAGCCCGGCGTCCGCGCGGAGTCCGGCGCCCGTACGGACGGCGCGCGTGCGGACGGCGCGCGGCCGGGCGACGGCACCGCCACCGCCCCCGGCGTCCCCGGCACCGGACCGCTGGCCGAACTGGACGCGCTGGTCGGCCTGGAGAGCGTCAAGCGCGAGGTCACCGGCCTGATCAACCTCAACCGGATGACCCAGCGGCGGCAGGAGATGGGCCTGCCGATGCCCCCGATGAGCCGCCACCTGGTGTTCGCCGGCCCGCCCGGCACCGGCAAGACCACGGTGGCCCGGCTCTACGGCGCCGTGCTCGCCGAGCTGGGCATCCTCGGCCAGGGCCACATCGTCGAGGTGGCCCGCGCCGACCTGGTCGCCCAGATCATCGGCGGCACCGCCATCAAGACCACGGAGGTCTTCACCAAGGCGCTCGGCGGGGTGCTCTTCGTCGACGAGGCGTACACCCTGACCAACCAGTCCCGGGGCACCGGACCGGACTTCGGGCAGGAGGCCGTCGAGACCCTGATGAAGCTGATGGAGGACCACCGCGACGAGATCGTCGTCATCGTCGCGGGCTACTCCGAGCAGATGGACCAGTTCCTGGCCTCCAACCCCGGCATGGCCTCCCGGTTCTCGCGCACGGTGGAGTTCCCCAACTACGAGCCGGCGGAACTGGTCACCATCGTCCGGGGCCTGTGCGCGAAGCACTGCTACGAACTGACCGGGGACGCGGTGGCGGCGCTGACCCGCCACTTCGAGGACGTCCCCAAGGGGCCGACGTTCGGCAACGGCCGGGTCGCGCGCCAGGTCTTCGAGACGATGATCAGCAACCAGGCGTCCCGGCTGGCCGTCCGGCCGCCCGCGGACGACGGCGAACTCAGCCGCCTGACCGCCGCCGACCTCACCGCCCTGCCGGGCGAGGCCGAACGGCGGGACCGGTCGGCCGGGGAGGCGCCGCCGGCGCCGGCCGCCGCCCCCGTCACGCCCCCGGCGCCACGGGCCGCCGCGGCCTCGGGTCACCTGGCCGGCCTCACCGGCCTCACCACCGTCCGGCAGGCGCTGGCCGCCCGGCTCGACGTCCTCGTCGAGCGCGACCAGGGCACCGCCGGCCTGGCGGACGTCGTGCTGGAGGGACCGCCCGGCAGTGGTCGGCGCGCCCTTGCCGCCGCCTATGCCCGCTCGTTGGCCGGGGCCGGCCTCGCCCTGCTGGGCACGCTGGAGCGGCTGCCGCTGTCCGCCGTGCCGGCCCGGTGGGCAGAGCAGCCGCGCGCCCGGCTGGCCGACGCCTTCCGGGAGGCCGCCGGCGGGGTGCTGCTGGTCGAGGCGGACCCGCTCTTCGAGCGCCGTCCCGCCCCCGAACAGGCGGCGGTGGTGGACGCGTTGGCGGTCGAGGCAGCCGGGCGCGACGCCCACGGCGCCGTCCTGGTGCTCTCCGGGCGGGCTCCGTACCTGATGGACCTGCTGGTCGCGCGCACCGACCTGGCGGGCGGGTTCGCCGAGTACCTGCGCCTCCCCGCCTACAGCGGCGCGGAGTTGGCGGAGCTGACGGAGCGGCGGCTGGCGGCCCTGGGCCTGGTCGTCGCGCCGGAGGCCCGTGCGGTGCTGGCCGGGCAGGACCCGGTGCACGGCGCCCGCGGGGCCCACCTGCTGGCGCGCCGGATCGCCGGGAGCGCCCGGTCCCGCACCGTGCTCCCGTCGGACGTGCCGCCGCCGGAACGACCGGGCGGGGCGGGCCGGCCGGACGTACCGGCCCCCGCCGTCCGGGAACCGGTGGCCGCGGTGCCGGCGGGGCCGTGAGACGGTCGGCCGGGCAGCGATCGCAGGTCGGCGGGGCAGTGCGGGGGTGCTCCGCTTCCCGGCCGGCCCGGCGTGGAGCAGCATGACAGACCGGGACATTCCCCACCCCGTCGCCCGGCCGCGGACCACCCGCGAGCCGCGTGGCGCAGGAGCACCAGGACCGAAGGGACCGGCCGATGGCCAATCAGACGACCTCCGTCAACATCGAGGGGATGCTCGGTGCCCAGGGCAGCTTCCAGACCGCGGTGGACGAGGTGAACCGCAGCTACACCCAGATGGCGGGCCAGATCGACACGCTCCGGTCGAGCTGGACCGGCGACGCCTCGACCACCTTCCTCAGTGCGATGAACACCTGGCTCCAGGACTTCGGCACCGTCCGCGAGCAGCTCGGTCTGATGCTGGAGAAGCTCCAGGCCAACACCGGTGGCTACGGGACCGTCCACCAGGCCACCGCCGACGTGGCCGCCCAGTTCAGCAAGGGGATGGCCAACCCGCTGCCCGGCTTCTGACCGGCCCCGCCCCGTCTTCCCCGCCGCCCCGCACACCAGAGGAGTCACGCATGAGCACGTACGTCGTCAACATGAACCAGGTCGAGTACGTCGTCGGTGAGATGACCGCGATCAGCAACAAGCTCCAGGAGACGCTGAGCCAGCTGGACGACGGCACCAAGCAGCACCTGAGCGAGTGGAGCAGCGACGCCCGCGGCACCTACGACGTGGCCAAGCTCAAGTGGGACGCCGCGGCCGCCGACATGGTGCTCCAGGCCCAGAACGCGACCACCGCGCTCGGCCAGATCCACGAGGCCTACCACCAGGGCGAGCGGCACGGCGTGAGCCTCTGGGAGCAGTGACATGGCGGAGACCGACGAGTCCCTCGCCGCCCGCGACGACTCCCACGCCTCCTCCGACCCGAACATCAACAACAACGACTACGGGTCGGGCACCGGCAGCAACGGCAGCGGGAACGGCACCGGCGGCTCCATCCACTGGGACGGCGATTCCAACGTCGGGGCCGGGCACGGGACGTTCAGCGACTCCAACCCGGTCCTGGTGCCGGCGGTGCCGCGCAACGGCGCGACCGGCCCCGGCGGGATCGCCGTCAGTACGCCGTCGCTGGACGTGTTCGCCGCCAACATCGACCGGCTGATCCAGCCGGTGAAGGACGTCGCCACGGCCCTGGAGGACGTCTCGGTCGCGCCGGGCGCCTTCTACCACGCCAACATGATGCGCAACAAGGTGAACGGACCCAACGGCGACACCGGGCTGAAGAAGGAGTTCACCGACTCGCTGGCCTCGCTGGTGACCGGGCTGACCGACCTGCGGGACGGAGTCAAGGCGCTGAGCGCCAAGTACCGGACGGTGGAGGAGGCCAACGGCATGACGGCCAGGGACTTCCACGACGCCCTGGCCGACGCGGTCGGCGACTTCAACGCGGTGGCCACCGCGGCCGGCGGCGCCGTGATGGCCAACCCCGGTAGCGGCGCAGGGAACTCCCCGGCCCCGTCCTGACCGTCCCGGGCGGGGCGGTCCCGGGCGGGGCCGTCGCGGGGACGGCGGTCCCGGGGACAGCGCGAAGGGCCCGTTTTCAAACCCCCGTCGTCGCCCCGCAGACGGGGGCTTGAAGACGGGCCCCAGGGGCGAGCGGCCTCGGGACACGAGCCGGGCGGAGCGGGCCCGGAGGACCGAAAGGAGAACGGACGTGCCCGACTACAACGGCCACGGCTTCCACCAGGGCGACGACGGGGCGGTCTTCGGCGATCCGGACGCCACCTCGACGGGTTCGCGCGGCGACTACGAGCTGTGGGACTGGAAGCAGATCATGGCGGCCATCAACGGGATGTCCTCCGGGGTCGGCAACGAGGCCAACCAGTCCCACGCCCGGGCGATCTCCGACCCGCAGTCCCTCCAGGACGCCGCCAACACCTTCTACCGGGTGCAGAAGGCGCTGGAGGCGGTCGGCAAGAGCCTGGTCGACCAGGCCAAGGCACTGGCCGGGGACGACGGGCCGTGGCAGGGCGCGGCGGCGGACTCCTTCCTCGACACGATGACCACCTTCTCCCGGCAGGTCCTCGCCAACGCCAAGGTGCTGTCCGGCGGTTCGACCGGGATGCACTCGGTCCCGCAGCAGCTGGCGAACAACGCCGTCACGCTCCGGAACGCCCAGCACAAGATCGTCGAGATCGACACCTGGTACGCCAACCGGGCGCAGGCGCTGGGCATCACCCCGATGTCCAACGGCCTCATCCCGATCAGCCTGCGGCCGGAGCTGGTGCATGCGATGAGCGAGGACATGCGGGTCGTGCTGAAGACCCTGGCCTCGCACTACCAGTTCACCTCGGACGCGATCGTCTCCCCGCAGCCGGTGCCCTCGCCCGTCGACGGTCCGGGGACCGGCGACGGCCCGAACACCGCCGACCTCCCCGGTGGCGGTCCCGGCCCGCTGCCCGACCCGGAGGGTATCGGCGGGGGACTTCCCGGCGGCGGGGACCTCGCCGGCCTCTCCGACCTCGCCGGCGGAGGCCTCGGCGGCGCCGGCGGGCTCGGCGACCCGGGGGACCTCGGTGGTGTCGGCGGGCTGGACGGCGTGGGCGGCCCGGGGGACCTCAAGGGCCTTGACGGCTCCGCGTTCCCCGGCGGGCTGGACCTCGGCGGTCCCGGTCGCGAGCTCCCCGGCCTCCCCGGCCTCAACGGACTGGACCCGCTCTCCTTCCCGGGCCTCGGCGGACTGGGCGGGCCGGGCTCCGTGGACTCGCCGGGCGGCCTGGACGGTCTCGGCGGGGCGGGCCTCGGCGCGCTGTCCGCGATCCCCCCGCTCGCGCTGGGCGGGACGGCCGGTCTCGGCGGCATCGGCTCCCTCCCCAAGGGCCTCGCCACGGGCCGCGGCACCGCCTCCGGCCTGGCCGGCTTCCCGCGCGGGCTCGGCCTCGGCGGTCGCGCGGGCGCCGCCGACGGCGAGGAGAAGGCCGCCGAGGAGCTGCGCGACGGCGCGCCCGCCGGGCTGCCGGCCGGCGCCGCCACCGAGTCGGCGTTGCCGGCCGGACTGGGCGGGGCCGGGATGCCCTTCATGCCCGGCATGGGAGGCGCTCCCAACCGGTCCGAGAACGCGGGTGAGCGCTCCGACGCCTCCGGCCTGCTGACGCCCAGTGCGGAGCCGTGGGAGAGCGGGACGGAGCAGGAGGAGCGGGAGGCCGGATCGGACGCCGGCGCGGCGGCCGGCGGTGAGGGGCTCACCGCGGGCGGGGTGCCGTTCCTGCCGGCGGCCGGCCCGGCGGCGGCCGCCCGTGACACCGGGGACGGGACGGGAACGCGGTCCGAGGCCTCGGGCCTGCTGGACGCGGGCACCGACCCCTGGACGGCCTCCGGGCCGGTGGCCGCGGACCCGGCGGGCGCGGGCGCCGGTGCTCCGGCCGGTGCCGGCCCGGCCGTCGTCCTGCCCGGCTTCGGCGCCCCGGCCGCGGCCGGCCCCGGTGCGGCGGCGCCGCGGAC
>NZ_JBHXTG010000033.1:41080-81895 GCF_042677465.1 Kitasatospora sp. NPDC127111 | reverse complement strand
CGCTGTTGAGTTCTCAAGGAACGGACACTTCCTTCGGACCGCCTTCCAGCGGGCCCTCCGGGCGCTTCGTTCTTTCGTGTTTCCAGCTTATCAGACGTTTTCCGCCCCGTTTTCCGGAGTTTCATTCATCGGATTCGCTTTCCGCTTGCCCCCGCTCTCTCGCGGCGACTCCGGAACTGTACGGGGCTCGGCCCGCCCCGTGCAAATCGTCCCGCCCTGCCGGAGCAGGACGGGACGATCCGTGGAGCGGGCACGCGTCAGGCGCGTCCCATCTCCTCCGCGATGGCGGCAGCGAAGGCGTCGATGTCCGCCTCCGTGGTGTCGAACGAACACATCCAGCGGACCTCGCCGGTGTGCTCGTTCCAGAAGTAGAAGCGGTAACGCTTCTGCAGTCGCTCGCTGACCTCGCGCGGAAGAATCGCGAAGACCGCGTTGGCCTGCACCGGGCGGACGATCGTCACGCCGTCGATGTCGCGGACCGCCGCCTCCAGCCGGCTGGCCATGGCGTTGGCGTGACCGGCGTTGCGCAGGTAGAGGTCGCCGGCGAGCAGCGCCTCGAACTGGACCGAGACGAAGCGCATCTTCGACGCGAGCTGCATCGAGGTCTTGCGCAGGTACTTGATGTTGCGGACCCGCTCGGGGTTCAGCACCACCACGGCCTCGCCGAAGAGCAGGCCGTTCTTCGTCCCGCCGTACGACA
The DNA here is from genome assembly GCF_042677465.1 of Kitasatospora sp. NPDC127111. Lineage (NCBI taxonomy): Bacteria > Bacillati > Actinomycetota > Actinomycetes > Kitasatosporales > Streptomycetaceae > Kitasatospora > Kitasatospora sp. NPDC127111. The sequence goes on along the minus strand of NZ_JBHXTG010000033.1, from coordinate 81,195 downwards.
GCACGTCGACGCCGACGTCCGTCGTGAAGGCGCGCAGCGGCACGCCCAGCGAGGCGGCGGCGTTGGCCAGGCGCGAGCCGTCCACGTGCACGAGCATGCCGTGCTGGTGGGCGTGCTCGACGATGGCCCGGATCTCCTCGACGGTGTAGAGGGTGCCGAGCTCGGTGCTCTGGGTGATCGAGACCGCGAGCGGCTGCGCACGGTGCTCGTCGCCGAAGCCCCAGGCCTGCTGGTCGATGAGCTCGGGGGTGAGCTTGCCGTCCGGGGTGGGGACGGTGAGCAGCTTGATGCCGCCCATCTTCTCGGGGGCGCCGCCCTCGTCCACGTTGATGTGGGCGGACTCGGCGGCGATCACCGCGCCCCAGCGGGGCAGCAGGGCCTGCAGGGCGACGACGTTGGCGCCGGTGCCGTTGAAGACGGGGTACGCCTCGGCCTTCTCGCCGAGGTGGCGGCGGAAGACGTCCTGCAGGTGGGTGGTGTAGTCGTCCTCGCCGTAGGCGACCTGGTGGCCGCCGTTGGCCAGGGCTATGGCGGCGAGGACCTCGGGGTGCACGCCGGCGTAGTTGTCGCTGGCGAAGCCGCGGACGGCGGGGTCGTGCCGCCGTACCGCGTCCGTGCTGGGGGTGCCGGAGGTGGGCTCGGTCATCGGGCTGTCAGCCACAGGTGCTGTCCGTTCAGGTCTGCTGCGGGGCGGTCCCAGAGGCCCGCCAGGGATGCGGCGAGGTCGGCGGTGTCCGTGAAGCCGGTGAACTTCGCGTCCGGCTTCTCGGCCCGCATCTCGGGACTGACCAACGCCTTGATCACCAGGATCGCAGCCGCGGCGGTGGGCTCGCCGTCCTCGGCGGTGGTCTCCTTCTTGAAGGAGTCCGCCATGGCGAGCGTCCAGGCCTCGGTGGCGGCCTTGGCGGCCGCGTAGGCGGCGCCGCCGGCGGTCGGCTTGTGCGCGGCGGCGGCGGAGACCATGGCGTAGCGGCCGGACTCGCTGCGGACCAGGGCCGGCTGGAAGGCCAGCGAGGTGTGCTGGAGGGTCCGCACGACGGTGTCGTGCAGGAAGTCCCAGTCGTCGATCCGGGTGTCGAAGAAGGTCTTGCTGCCGCGCCAGCCGCCGACCAGGTGGAACAGGCCGTCGACGTGGCCGTGCTCGGCCTCCAGGTGGTCGGCCCAGTCGTGCACCTCCTGCGGGTCGAGCAGGTCGATGACCTGCCCGCTGACCCGCGCACCGGGGACGGCGACCCGCACGCTGTCGAGCGCCTTGTCGAGGCGCTGCGGGTCGATGTCGGCGCCGATCACCGTGGCGCCGTCGGCGGCGAGGCGGCGCAGGACGGCCTGGCCGGCCGGGCCGCTCGCTCCGGCGACGGCGATGACCTTGCCGGTGAGCGGCTTGTCGGTGGTGGTGGTCACGCGGCGACTCCCTTGATGCCGTTACCGGTGATGCCGGTGGTGGAGGCGATGACGCCGCTCAGCTTCTTGTTGAGGGCCTCGAAGAACATGCTCAGCGGGAACTCGTCCGGCAGCACCGCGTCGCACAGGGCCTTGTTCAGGGCCTTGCCGTCGGTGATGTCGAGCGGCAGCGCCTCGGGGCCCTTGGCCCAGGTGGAGGCCGGGTGCGGGGTGAGGTAGCGGGAGACCAGCTGGTAGGCGGCGATCCAGTGGGCCGGCTTCGGGCGGTCGATGCCCTCCCGGTAGAGGGTCTCGATCTCGCCGCAGAGCGCGTTGGTGACCTGCGGGGCGCGCTCCCAGTCGATGCTGAGGCGGTTGTCGCGCCAGCGCAGCGCGTCGTGCTTGTGCAGGTAGGCGAAGAGCAGCTGGCCGCCGAGGCCGTCGTAGTTGCGCACGCGGTCACCGCTGACCGGGAAGCGGAACATCCGGTCGAAGAGGATCGCGTACTGGACGTCGCGGGCGTGCTTGTTGCCCTCGGCCTCGAGCTTCACGGCCTCCTTGAAGGTCGTGAGGTCGCAGCGGAGCTCCTCCAGGCCGTACATCCAGAACGGGCTGCGCTGCTTGATCATGAAGGGGTCGAACGGCAGGTCGCCGTGGCTGTGGGTGCGGTCGTGCACGAGGTCCCACAGCACGAAGGTCTCCTGCGCGCGGTGCTGGTCCTGCAGCAGGCCCTCGGCGTCGGCCGGGATCTCCAGGCCGAGCTGCTGGACGGCGCTGGTGCTGACGGCGCGGAAGCGCGCGGCCTCGCGGTCGCAGAAGATGCCGCCCCAGGTGAAACGCTCCGGCGCCTTGCGCACGGCCACGGTCTCGGGGAAGAGGACGGCGGAGTTGGTGTCGTAGCCGGCCGTGAAGTCGGTGAAGGTGATCGGCACGAACATCGGGTTGTCGAAGCGGGTGCGCTCCAGCTCGGCCAGCCAGTCCGGCCAGACGACCTTCAGCAGGACGGCTTCCAGGTTGCGGTCCGGGTTGCCGTTCTGGGTGTACATCGGGAAGACGACCAGGTGCTCGAGGCCGTCCTCGCGCTGGTCGGCGGGCTGGAAGGCGAGCAGCGAGTCCAGGAAGTCGGGCTCCCGGTAGCCGGTGTCCGCCCACTTGGCCAGGTCCGCGTCGACGGCGGTGAGGTACTCGGCGTCATGCGGGAACAGCGGGGCGAGCTCCGCGACGGCGCCGCGGACGGTGGCGACCAGCGGGTCGACCGTGTGCCGCTGCACGGTGGCGAGGTCGATCGAGCCGTCCTTGGACTGGAGGGGGCGCAGGGCCTCGACGGCTTCCTTCAGGCGCAGCCAGGCCGGGTGGCCGGCGAGGTCGGAGACCGGAGCGTCGGCCGCCACAGCGAGCTTTGGCGAAAGATTCTGCATCGGGGACTCACTTCGACAGGAGGGTTTTCAACGAGACCACCATAAGTACGAAAGGTTCTCCTGTTCAAGGGGGGGCCGGCCGACAGATCTCCCGTGATCGGGGCCGACGACAGGACAACGGGCGGTGAACGACGGCCCAACGGCCGCGCCGGCGGCCGGATGTCCGACATGTGGACTGCTGTCTGGATGTTCTGGACAGACGCACCGTGGGGATGCGAACCTCCCGCCATGCTCCCGGCGGTGAACCTGGTGGCCCGGTGCCACGTCGACCTGCTCCGGGCGCCCTCGTGTTGTCACGCCTGCGGTGGTGCGCGCGGCCTCTGCCGCCGCTGCCGCTGATCCGGCTCGGGGGTGCCGCGGACGCGGCCCCGTACGCCGACCATGCCGCCTGTGTTCCGGCGCCGCCACCGGGGGGAAGTGACCCGCCTGGGTGCGGCCCCTCCCGGGCCCGGCCCGCGCCCCGCGCCGTTCCCTTCCCGCCCTGCCCGGTCCCTCCCTCCAGGAGCCCCGTCATGACCTCTCTCCGCAAGCCGTTCGCCGCTCTGCTGGTCGCCGCCGCCGCGCTGACCGCGTGCGCCCCGCAGGACAGCGCCTCCGACGCCGGTGCGACCGCGTCGGGGACGGCCGGCGGCTGCGCGCCGGGCGCGCTGGCCACCCGTACGGCGGGGACGCTGACCGTCGGCACCGACAAGCCGGCGTACGACCCGTGGTTCTCCGAGGACGCGCCGGAGAACGGGAAGGGCTTCGAGTCGGCGGTGGCGTACGCGGTGGCCGAGCGGCTGGGGTACCCGAAGGAGAAGGTGACCTGGGTGGTCGCGCCGTTCGGCAAGGCCACCGCTCCGGGGGCCAAGGACTTCGACTTCGACGTCAACCAGGTCTCGATCAGCGCCGAGCGCAAGCAGGCGGTGGACTTCTCCTCCGGCTACTACGACGTGCGGCAGGCGGTGATCGCGCTGAAGAGCTCCAAGGCGGCCTCCGCCAGGAGCATCGCCGACCTGAAGGGCGCCAAGCTGGGCGCCCAGGTCGGCACCACCAGCCTGGACGTGGTGACCGGCACGATCAGGCCGACCGTCCAGCCGGCCGTCTTCGACTCGAACGACCTGGCGAAGGCCGCCCTGAAGAACGGCCAGATCGAGGCCCTGGTGGTGGACCTGCCGACGGCGTTCTACATCACCGGCGCCGAGGTGACGGACGCCCAGGTGGTCGGCCAGTTCGAGGGCGCGGCGCAGGGCGAGCAGTTCGGGCTGGTGCTGGACAAGGGGTCCCGGCTCACCGGGTGCGTCAGCCGGGCGGTGGACGCGCTGCGGGCCGACGGCACGCTGGCGCGGCTGGAGAAGCAGTGGCTGTCCGACGCCGTCGCGGCGCCCGTGCTGAAGTGAGCGATCCCGCGATGAGCACGGATCCCGTGACGGGCACCGGCCCCACGACGAGTGCGGACCTCGCGAAGGGCACTGCCCCCGCGACGAGCACCCGCCCCCGGGCGGCGCTGCGCGAGGACGGGCCGGACGACGGCTACCGCCCGTCCGGGCGCCGGCTGGCGCACGAGGCGTACCGGCGGCGCCGGGCCCGCCGCTCGGCGCTGATCGCCGGGGTGTCGACCCTGGTGACGGCGGTGGCGCTGTACCTGGTGGTGGTCAACTCCCCCGGTTGGGAGGCGACCCGGAAGACGTTCTTCAACGCCGAGTACGCCCGCCAGGCGCTGCCCGAGGTGCTGAAGGGGCTGCGGATCAACCTGGAGCTGATGGTCGGTTGCGGCTCGCTGATCCTGGTCCTCGGCCTGTTGCTGGCGGTGCTGCGGACGCTGCGCGGGCCGGTGTTCCTGCCGGTGCGGCTGCTGGCCACGGCGTACGTGGACTTCTTCCTCGGCGTGCCGATGATCATCTGCCTGCTCGCCATGATCACCGGGGTGCCGGCGCTGCGCCTGACCGGCGTGACCACCGACCCGCTGCTGCTCGGCGGCGCCGCGCTGGTGCTGACGTACTCGGCGTACGTCTCCGAGGTGTTCCGCGCCGGCATCGAGTCGGTGCACCCGAGCCAGCGGGCGGCGGCCCGTTCGCTGGGGCTGAGCAACGCGCAGGCGATGCGGTACGTGGTGCTGCCGCAGGCGGTCCGCCGGGTGGTGCCGCCGTTGCTGAACAACCTGGTCAGCCTGCAGAAGGACACCGGCCTGGTGTCGATCGGCGGGGTGATCGACGCGGTGTACGCGGCGAAGATCATCACCGGCCGGTCGTTCAACTTCACCCCGTACGTGGTGGCGGCGCTGGTCTTCATCGTGCTGACCGTCCCGCTCACCCGGTTCACCGACTGGCTGACCCGGCGGATGAACCGGCGTCAGCACCAGGGAGGTGCGGTGTGACGACCTACGGAACGACGACCACCGGGGCGGCCGGCGGGGCGGCGGCCCGCCCCGACGTGCTGCGGCTGGAGTCGGTGCGCAAGACCTTCGGCGGCCAGGTGGTGCTGCGCGACGTGGGCCTCGCGGTGCCCGAGCACTCGGTGACGGCGCTGATCGGGGCGTCCGGCTCCGGCAAGTCCACGCTGCTGCGGTGCGCCAACCTGCTGGAGCGGATCGACGACGGCGCGGTCTACCTGGACGGCGAGGAGATCACCGACCCGCGCACCGACGAGGACGCCGTCCGGCGCCGGATCGGCGTGGTGTTCCAGTCGTACAACCTGTTCCCGCACATGACGGTGCTGGAGAACGTCACGCTCGCGCCGCGCCGGGTGCACGGCGTCCCCCGGGCCGAGGCCGAGGCCGCGGCCCTGGCGCTGCTGGAGCGGCTCGGCCTGGCGGCGAAGGCGAGGGAGTACCCGGACCGGCTCTCCGGCGGCCAGCAGCAGCGCGTCGCCATCGCCCGGGCGCTGGCCACCGGGCCGCGGCTGCTGCTGCTCGACGAGATCACCGCGGCGCTGGACCCGGTCCTGGTGGGCGAGGTGCTCGCGGTGGTGCGGGACCTCAAGGAGCAGGGCATGACGATGGTCATCTCCACCCACGAGATGGGCTTCGCCCGGGAGGTGGCCGACCAGGTGTGCTTCCTGGACGCCGGCGTGGTGCTCGAACAGGGCCCGCCGGAGCAGGTGTTCGGCGATCCGCGGCACGAGCGGACCAGGCACTTCCTGAGCCGGGTGGTCGCCTCCGGGCGGCTCAACCCGTAGGGCCCGTCCGGCGGCTGCCGGACGGGCCCGGCCCCGGAAGCCCGCGGAACCCGCGGCTCGGTAGGCCCGGGGCCCCCTCGGCCCGCGGCTCCGTAGGCCCGCGACCCGGTGCACGGGTGCCCACCGGAGGGGTTCACTCCGATGGGCACCACCGTGCGCCCCCGTGCGCGCCCTGCTGCGCGCGGCCCCGAGCGGTGATCGTGGACGGTACGCCCGTCCGCGCCGCCCGGGAGGCCGCCGTTGCACGGACCAGTCCTGGTCAGCTGGCTGCTGGCCGCCCTCACCGCGGCCGTCGGCGGCTACTGCCTCAGCCGGCTGCGCCGCTCCCCGTGCACCGACCACGCCCCGGGCCGCGGGGCCACGTCCCCGCACGCCCACGAGTCGGACGCCGCCGAGGCGTTGATGGGGTTCGGGATGGCGGCGATGGCCGTCTCCGGGAGCACCGTGCCGGCCGCCGTCTGGGCCTGGTTGTTCGGCGCCCCGGCCGTGGTCTTCCTGCTGGCCGCGGCCAGCGGTCCGGCCCACCGGGCGCACCGGCTGCACCACGCCGTGGGCGGGCTCGCGATGACCTACACGGCGCTGGCGATGGGCGCCGGATCCGGGCACGGCCACCACCACCCGGCCGGCGCGGGGGCCCCGCTGCTGACCGGCGCGCTGCTGCTGTACTTCGGCGGCTACTCGCTCTGGACGGGGGTCCGGCTGCTGGGCGCCCCGGGCGGCGGCGCGCCGGCCGCCGCGGGCCTGCCGCCGGCCACCGCGGGGCTGCCGCGGGCCTGCCGGCTGTCGATGGGCATCGGCATGTTCGCGATGCTCCTGACGATGTGACGGGGGCCGGTTTCGCACGGTGCGTGGCGTTGGTCACTGGGTGCCCGAAAGTGGCCGAAAGCCGTTCCACCGGGCGGCCCCACCGCTTAGGTTGGCAGGGAGCGCGCTGCCGCGTTCCGTGCGTACTCGGGGAGCCCATGCCATGACGGCCCTGCTCGGCCTGCTGCTGCTCGGACTGCTGCTCTCGACCGTGGCGCCCCGGCTGCTGGCCCGGGCCCGCTGGGTCGAGCGTGAACCCGTGCTGGCCCTGCTGGTCTGGCAGTGCCTGGTGGTGGCCGTGCTGCTGTGCTGCGCACTGAGCCTGGTCCTGGCCGCCTCGGCCGCCCTGCCGGAGCTGCGGGCGCTGCTGTTCTCCGGTGCGCCGCACGGCGTGGAGGCCGCGTACGGGTTGCAGGGCGCCGAGGGCTGGGGGCGGCTGTGCGCCGCGGTGCTGGCGGCGGGCGGGCTGCAGACCGTGCTGGCGCTGACCCGCGAGGTCCGCTCGGCGAAGGCGCTGCGTGACCGGCGTCATGCCCAACTGGCACGCCGAGCACCCGAATTGCCGGAGTCGATCGGCAGCCTGCGGAGCCGCCGGGAGCGGCTGGTGGTGCTGGAGAACGTCCGCCCGGAGGCGTGGTCGCTGCCGGGGCACAACTCCCGTCTGGTGGTCACCACCGGGGCCCTCCAGCAGTTGACGGACCGCGAACTGGCGGCGGTCCTGAGCCATGAGCGCGGGCACGTCCGGGCCCGGCACCACTGGCTGTCGCAGTGCTCCCAGGCGCTCGCCTCGGGCTTCCCCGGGGTCGGCGTCTTCAGCGCCTTCCGGGACCAGGTGGGCGAGCTGGTGGAGCTGGCCGCGGACGACCGGGCGGCGCGCCGGCACGGGCGGCACACGACCGCCCTCGCGCTGGCCGAACTCAACCTGGGGAGCGGGGTGTTCGGCTCCTGCCCGCCCGGTCAGGCGCAGTCGCCGAAGCGGGTGGACCGGCTGCTCGCCGGACGGCCGCGGCTGCCGGTGACGCACCGGCTGCGGCTCACCGTGGCGGCGCTGGCCGCCCCGGCCGCCGCCGTCCTGCTGGCCGCCGCGCCGGGGCTCTCGACGCTGTTCTGACCGGCCCGGCGACCCGCCGGGGGCGAGCCCTCAGCGGGACCCGGCGCAGCCACCCTCCAGCGGGCCACCGAGCGTCAGCGCGAGCACCTCGCGGTGCAGCGGGCGGGCCTCGGCGTAACGGCGGCAGCCCTCCTCGGTCAAGGCGACCTGGATGCCGCGCCGGTCGTTCGCGCACATCGCGCGGGTGACCAGACCGGCCTTCTCCAGCCGGCCGATCAGCCGGGAGAGCGCGCTCTGGCTCAGGTGCACGGTGTCGGCGAGTTCCTGCACCCGCAGGATGTGCGAGTTGTCGGCGTTGCGCACCTCGACCAGGCGTTCCAGCACCTCGAACTCGCTCATGCCGAGCCCGTGCTTCTCGCCCAGCTCACGGTCGAGCAGGCAGGTGGTGGCGGCATGCCGGGCCAGCAGGTCACGCCAGGACGCGACCAGCGCCGCATCCGCGTCGGAGTCGAGTTCAGCCACGGCGCCACGCTACCACATGCGCATGAAACTTATGTGTCCACATTTAATTCATTTGCATTGAATGCACGTGCATGTAGTGTCCTCCCCATGACCACCGCGACCACCGCTCCGACTGACGACTCATCAACCGGCGGGCTGCACTGGACTCCCCGCCTCTGGGGCACGCTGATCGTGCTCTGCGCCGCGATGTTCCTGGACGCCCTGGACGTCTCCATGGTGGGCGTCGCCCTGCCGTCCATCGGCTCCGAGCTCCACCTCTCCACCTCCACCCTGCAGTGGGTGGTCTCCGGCTACGTCCTCGGCTACGGCGGCCTGCTGCTGCTCGGCGGACGCGCCGCCGACCTGCTCGGCCGCCGCCGGGTCTTCCTGGTCGCCCTCGCCGTCTTCGCCGCCGCCTCGCTGCTCGGCGGCCTGGTCGACGACGGCGGCCTGCTGATCGCCGCCCGCTTCCTGAAGGGCGTCGCCGCGGCCTTCACCGCGCCGGCCGGCCTGTCGATCATCACCACCACCTTCGCCGAGGGCCCGGCCCGCAACCGGGCCCTGTCGATCTACACCACCTGCGGCGCCAGCGGCTTCTCGCTCGGCCTGGTGCTCAGCGGCCTGCTCACCTCGGTCGGCTGGCGCTGGACCTTCCTGATGCCCGTTCCGGTCGCCCTGCTGGCCCTGGCCTTCGCCGTCCGGCTGCTCCCCCGGCCCACCGAGGAGCGGGCCAAGGGCGGGTACGACGTGCTGGGCGCGATCACCGGCACGGCCGCCGTCCTGCTGCTGGTCTTCACCGTCACCGAGGCGCAGGGCGCCGGCTGGGCGAGCCTGCGCACCCTCGGCTCGCTGGCCGTGGTGGCCGCGCTGATCGCCGCCTTCCTGGTGGTCGAGAGCCGCACCGCGCACCCGCTGGTCCGGCTCGGCATCTTCCGCAACGGCTCGGTGGCCCGGGCCAACCTGATCGCGTTCGTGATCTTCGGCTCGTACGCGGGCTTCCAGTTCATCGTCACGCTCTACCTGCAGCGACTGCTCGGCTGGTCGGCCCTGGAGATGGCGCTCGGCCTGCTGCCGGCCGGCGCCCTGGTCGCCCTGTCGGCGACCCGGATGGGGGCGATCGTGGACCGCTTCGGCACCGGGCGGCTGCTGCCGATCGGCGTGCTGGCGCTGGTGCTCGGCTACGCCGTCTTCCTGCGACTGGACGAGCACAGCTCGTACCCGGCGCTGGTGCTCCCCAGCATGGTCCTGCTCGGGATCGGCTTCGCGCTCGCCTTCCCGTCCGTGAACATCGCCGCCACCGCCGGAGTCGCCGACGAGGAGCAGGGGCTCGCCTCGGGCCTGGTCAACACGGCCTTCCAGGTCGGCAGTGCGATCGTGCTGGCCGTGGCCACGGCGGTGATCACCGCCGGCAGCGGCGGCGGCGAGAGCGCCTCCGCCCAGCTGGACGGCTACCGGCCGGCGCTGGTCCTGGTCACCGCGGTCGCGCTGGTCGGCTTCGTGGTCGCCGCGGTGGGCGCCGTGCTCGACCGGCGGAAGAAGGCAACTCCCGTGCCGGTGCCGGACTATGATTATGCGTCAGTCGACCTGGCCGATCGGCGGGGCGAGATGCTGACCAAGCGCTGACGGGCTCCGGGACCGACCCCTCGTCCCCGGGCGGGCGCCGGCTCCACCAAACCCCCGTGTTGGTGGAGCCGGCGTCTCCGTACGAACCGGCCCGGCTTCTCCCGCCGCGCGCGGGGATTCCCGGTCCGGCCGCTCGCCCCGTCAGTATATTGGCCGGGAGCCAACGGATGTACGGAGCAGACACGATGGCACCTCGCGGGGATTCGGTCAATGAGGAGATGCGTCAACGCTCCCGCCGGCGCATCATGCGAGCCACCGTCGAACTGGTCGACCAGCACGGCTACGCCGGCACCACCCTGACCGACATCGCCGAACGGGCCGGGCTCGCCCGCGGCCTGCTCTCCTACTACTTCGACGGCAAACGGCTGCTGATGCAGTCCGCCACCCACCGGCTGATGCACCAGGCGCTCTCGGAGGCGCTGGGCGAACTCGCCCCGGAGGCCTCGCCCGAGGCCCGGCTGGCCCGGGCGATCGACACGGTGCTGGGGCTGGCGATGGACCACCCGCGGGTGATGCGCTCGCACCTGGCGCTGATCCTCGACCCGGACACCGGCGCGTTCGTGCAGGACCCGGAGCAGCGGCAGCTCGGTGCGATCCTCCAGGGACTGCTGCGCGACTGGGGCGCACCGGACCCGGTCGCCGAGCACGCGGTGCTGCGCAGCGCGCTGATGGGCGGCTGCATCGGGGTGCTGCTGCCGGGCGTCGAGCTGCCGCTGGCCCCGATCCGGGCCGACCTGTTCCGCCGCTACGACCTGGACTGGCGGCTGGGCCGGCCGCCGCAGCCGCTCCCGCCGGAACGCGAACGGCCGCCGGAACGCGGCTGAGCGCGGTCCCGGCGGCCGTGCGCGTCGCGGCGCCGGCGTGGTGGCGCCGGCGGGGTCAGCGCTCCTTGAGGATCGACGACAGCAGGTCGATGGTGCGCTCGGGCGTCAGGCTGTCCACGCAGAGCCGCTCCATGACCTGGATGTACGCGTCCACGTCGTCCCGCTTGTCGAGGTAGAGCGCGCTGGTGAGCTGCTCCAGGTAGACGACGTCGGCGAGGTCCTGCTCGGGGAAGCGCAGGATGGTGAAGGCCCCGGACTCCCCGGCGTGCGCGCCGAAGCGGAACGGCATCACCTGGATCACCACGTTGGACTCCTCGGCGGCGTCGATCAGGTACTGCACCTGACCGCGCATCACCTTGGGCCCGCCGACCGGGCGGCGCAGCGCGGCCTCGTCGATGACGGCCCAGAGCCGGGGGCTGCTGCCCTCGGTGAGCAGCTTCTGGCGGCGCAGCCGCAGGCTGACCCGGCGCTCGACCTCCTCCTCACTGATCACCGGCCGGCTCTGGCCGAAAACCGCCCGGGCGTACTCCTCGGACTGCAGCAGGCCGGGGATGAACTGGACCTCGTAGGTGCGGATCAGTGCGGCGGCCTCCTCCAGGCCGACGTAGGTCTGGAACCAGCCCGGGAGCACGTCGTTGAAGCTGTGCCACCAGCCGGACTTGTTGGCCTCGCGGACCAGGCCGAGCAGCGCCTCGCGCTCGGCACCGTCGTCCACGCCGTAGAGGCTGAGCAGGTCGGCGACGTCGCGCTCCTTGAAGCTGACGCGGCCGAGCTCCATGCGGCTGATCTTGGACTCGGAGGCGCGGATCGCGTAGCCCGCGTCCTCGCGCGTGATGCCGCGCGCCTCGCGCAGCCGGCGCAACTGGGAGCCGAGGAGGATCCGGCGGACCATCGAGCCGCCGCCCGGCTGAACTGTGGTCATGCGGTCGAAACCTCCACCTAGGGCAAACAGCGCACAGTCTGCCATCAGTTGAGCGCTCACGGTGCCGATACTGACGGATGTTCCTATCAGTTCTGCACCCCGCACACCAGGATGCACGTGCATTCGGCGTTTGCATATGCCATTTGAACGACTGCACGTGAATCGACTCTTGCATCTGCAGTGAGCGCAGAGGACCATGGTGCACGTGCACCTGCACATCCCTGGCAATCCCGCGGGCTCCGCGTCGACCCCACGCGCGACTCCGCGCACCAGCCCGGCAGCGCCCCCGCGCCACCGGGCGCTCGTGTGCGCGCGCGCCTGGTCGAGGGGGCGGCCGCGCGGCCGAGCGAGTCGGAGGTGACCGGCATGACCCCGGCGGGTCCAGCCGTGTCCGCCCCCTTATGGGAGGAGCTCTTCATGAGCACGGGTACGGCCTTGGCAGTCGATCCCCATGTGGTCACCTGTACGCTCGCCCCTCGCTTCGAAGCCGTCAGAACCGCGCGCGACTTCGCCAGAACCGCTCTTCAGCGCTGGGGGCTGGGCGAGCTGTTCGACGATGTCGCGCTGGTGGCCTCGGAGTTGGTGACCAACGCCCTGCGGCACGCCATCGGCGCGTGCCCCGGTGCGGCGGGCGGCGCGCTCGACGACTACGACTTTCCCACCCAGCCGTCGTCCGATGCACGGCTGCCGATCCGCATAAGCCTGGTGCACCGGGCCCCGCAGGTGGTGTGCGCGGTCAGCGACCCCAGCAGCACCGGGCCGGTGGCCCGGGAGGCGGACTTCGTGGCCGAGTCGGGGCGCGGACTGCACCTGGTGGACTCGTTCAGCCACTCCTGGGGCTGGCACCCGCTGGGCGGCGGCAAGGTGGTCTGGGCCCTGTTCGAGGCGGCGGCGGACACGGCGGACGCGGCTCCCGGACTCGGCGGCCGGCACCGACGCTCGGCCTGACCACGGGGCGACCGGCACCACCACGGGCCGGCGGGACGGCAGGAACACCGTCCGGAGCGCACCACGACTCCCGGACGACCACGGCGCACAGCCACGGCACCACGACGGCGGCGGACCGGCGACCCTCGGGCAGCGGGCACCGGTGACCCCCTCGGCGGGGCCGCGCGACCACGGCGGCGGGCCGCGGGGCCGCGCACGCGGCGGCGGGCCGCGGACGAGACATTAAAGGCCGTCGTGGTGTCAGCACCCACGACGGCCCCCCGATGGCGAAGGCGCGGCCGGTCAGACCGCCAGGTGGTCGAACTCCCCGTCCTTGGCCCCCAGCAGCAGCGCCGCGATCTCGGCCCGGGTGTAGATCAGCGCCGGACCGTCCGGGAAGCGCGAGTTGCGCATCGCCACCTCGCCCCCCGGGAGGGCGGCGAACTCGACGCAGTTGCCCTGAGAGTTGCTGTGCAGGCTCTTCTGCCAGACCACGTCCTTGAGGTCCGCAGCCGCCATCCCGTTGTACGGGCCGCCCGTGTCGTAACTGTCGTGCATAGAAATCTCCCGAAGAGCTCCGGAGTGGTCGTCCAGCTCAGCGCCCCGGCCCTCAGCCGAACGAAAGGGGCCGGCCCCGTACCGGCCCGGCACAACGCCTCACTTGACGTGATGATAGCTCCAGTGCACGTGCATCAGCACGGGACGTTGCAGGTGCACGGGTCGTTCGCCGCCAAACCGCAACTCTTCACGACTCGGACACCTGACGGTACGCAAGCGGACAAAGCCGACCGAACCGGCAGGTCCGCGATAACGGCCCGTAGGCGACCCCCCGCTGAATGTTGATCTTCGAACGCCGGGAGTCGCGCCGCCGTGACCCTCCGTCAGACGACGCCCGGCCTGTGAGACATCTCACGCGGGACGCGTGCAACGCGCCAGTCTGTTCGACACGTTGAAGAAGCTGTTTCGGCCACGCGGAGATTTGGCAGAATTTGTCCGGTTTTCGGGCGGGCCACCCACCCCGGTTCGGTAGCCGACTTAAGGCCGGGCGGCCCGATGTCCTACGATCTCCGCCATGAGCACCGCAGCCATCCCGGGCGCGCCACTGCCCGTCCGCACCCCAGGCTCCCGTGCGCGGGGGCGCCACCGCCGCCCCGAGCGCCCCGAGATCCCGGCCGGATCCCCGGCCCTGGTGCTCGCGGTGCCCGCGCCCGCCGGGCCCGAGTCCCGCTCCGTCGTCGAGGAACTGCTCTCGATCGTACGCAGCGAACAGAACGGCGTGCAGACGGCGGCCGGCTACCTCCCGGGCGACGAGACCGAGGGCGCCTCCGCCGGTGACGAGCACACCGTCGCCGAGCTGCTCGCGCACGCCGCCGAGGCCGGCCTGCCCGCGCCGGTCGTGGTCCCGCTGGTCCCCGGACCGCACGGCTTCCTGGCCGGGCTGCACGAGCTCGCCGCCGAGTACGGCGCGCTGGTGACCGACGCGCTGGGCCCGCACCCGCTGCTGGCCGAGGCCGTCCACGTCCGCCTCTCCGAGGCCGGGCTGGCCCGGGCCGACCGCGCCCGCCTGTTCGCCATCGCCACGGCCGCGGACGGCGTCGTGCTCACCACCGTCGGCGGCCAGGACGCGGCCGACGCCGCCGGCATCACCGGCATGCTGCTGGCCGCCCGGCTCGCCGTGCCGGTCGTCGCCGCCGCGCTCGACGTGCCCGGCTCGGTGGCCGACGCCGTCGCCCACCTCAAGGAGATGGGCTCCCAGAACCCGGCGCTGGCCCCGCTGGTGATCGGCCCCGAGGCCGACTCCGAGCTGCTCGCCACCGCCGCCGAGGAGAGCGGCTGCCCGTCGGCCGCGCCGCTGGGCGCGTACCCGGCCGTGGGCCAGCTGATCGCCTCCACCTACCTGGCCGTGCTGCCGGCCGTCGACCCCGGGGCGCAGGCCGAGGAGGCCGCCGCCGAGGAGGGCGCCGGCGAGTCCGGCGGCGGGCGGCACGCCGCCCAGTAGCGGAGCCGCACCAGACCGTCCGAAGGGGCCCGGAACGCATCCGTTCCGGGCCCCTTCGCGCCGTCCGCGGGCCCTACCGCCCGGCGGGGCTTCCCGCTCTCCTTCGTCCCGGCGCGCGGGCCGACCCGGCGCAGGGCGGCGTGCCGGGCGTCGGCGTGCCGGGAGCCGGTGATGTGGACGGGGGCGCGGCCCTCGGCGCCGCCCTCGACCCGGACGTCGCGGGTCGGGTTGAGTGCCTCGGCGCCGACGGTGACGCCCCCTCCGGCGGAGACCCGCGGGTGGGCGTACCCGGGCGGCGCCTCCGGGGTGACGGTGGATCCGCTGACGGACCGGACGACGGCCGGGTCGTAGCGGGTGGAGGAGCCGCCATCGTTCGGCGGGCCGGTCGGGGGCGGTCGGGGTGACGGCCAGTTCGTCGCCCGGTCGCCAACCGGCGGGCGGGGCGGCCGGGCTGACGGTGGTGTCGCCGGAGCAGCTCGCCGGCCGCGCGGTTCCGGGCGGTTCCGGGCGGTGCGGACGGCGCCGTCCAGCCGCGGATAGCCGGCGCCGTGCCCCAGAGGCCGACGTCGGTGTCGGCCGCCTTCATGCCGTCGCCCTGGAACCGCTTCTCGTCGACGGACGGGAACCGCACGGTGTGCACGGCGGCGCCGTCGGGGGCGAGGGCCAGGCAGCCGCGGATCTCGACGTTGCCGGCCGAGGCGAGGGTGTGGGCGCGGTCGGCGGCGAAGAGCAGCGTGCCGCCGGGCTCGACCAGCAGGGAGGCGAGGCGACGGCGGTGTCGGTGTCGGTGTCGGTGTCGAGCACCAGCTCGTCGCTGATCCGCACGGCGCCCTGCGGGCCGGGCGCCCCAGCCGACCGCGGAGCGCCGCGAAGACCGCGCCGACGGCGAGCCAGCGCGGCATTGTGCGGTGTCTTACGGGAGTTCGGGATCCTTCGGGCGGGATGTCCGCTCTGCCAGGTTTTGCCCGGCGATGCGTTCCGCCGGCCCCGGCGGCCTCGCGACCGGCGGCCGGCTCCTCGTCCCTGGCCGTCGTCGCGCAGCCCTCCCCCCGGACGGCCGCGTCGGTCCCGGCCCCCTGAAGCACACGCAGGTGCGTTGGCCCCCAAGGGCGTTGCGCGAAATCGGTCATTTCTGATCATGATGGACAGCACTCCGCCAGGCCGTTCGCAAACCGTGACGAGCGTCACACATGTTTGCGGTTTGAACTTGAGTCTGCTTAACGTGCTCCCCGTTCGTGGCCACACGGACCCAGTTCATCCGCAACGCCGAGTCCTGCCGTCGGGTGCGCTGGCAGCGCAGAAACGCACCACGGCAGGAGCGGGGGAACCACAGGTAAGTCGCCCCGGACCGGTCCGCGTACCGGTTCAGGGCTAGGGGTGAAGCCGCGTCCACAGCGCGGCCGGGCAACTCCAGCCCGAATCCGACAGCTCACCTCGCAGGCGTGGGAGAGGACCGCATCTTCATGCTGCCCACCAACGGCACCCGCCTGTCCAGCCGTACCCGCCGCGCCATCGCCGCGCTCGGAGTCGCGGGTATCGGCCTCACCATCCCCTGCCTGACCACCACCACCGCCTCCGCCGCCTCGGTCGCCACCTGGGACAAGGTCGCCCAGTGCGAGAGCAGCGGCAACTGGAGCATCAACACCGGCAACGGCTTCTACGGCGGCCTGCAGTTCACCAACAGCACCTGGGCCGAGTTCGGCGGCACCGCGTACGCGGCCCGCGCCGACCTCGCCACCAAGGACCAGCAGATCGCGATCGCCGAGAAGGTGCTCGCGGTCCAGGGCCCCGGCGCCTGGCCGGTCTGCTCGGTCCAGGCCGGCCTGACCAAGGGCGGCACCCCGGCCGCCGTCGACACCGCCGCCAAGCCGGCCGCCCAGACGCCGGCCCCGGCCGCGGCCCCGGCCGCCAAGCCCGCCGCCCAGGCGCCCGCCCAGGCCGCGCCGAAGGCCGCCCAGGCCCCGTCCGCCGACTCCGCCAAGGGCACCTGGTCCCAGAACTGGCAGGACAAGGACCGGAACTGGGCCGACTACACCGTCGCCGAGGGCGACTGGCTCTCCGCCATCGCCGACAAGCACCACGTCCAGGGCGGCTGGGAGAAGCTCTACGAGCTCAACCGCGACGTCCTGACCCAGGGCGCCGACGTCATCTACCCGGGCCAGCACCTGCACCTCGGCGACCGCGCCCAGGGCACCGCGGAGCAGAAGTCGGACCAGCAGTTCGACTGGTTCAACCGCGGCTCCGGCCAGGGCTCCACCGCCGCCAAGCCGGCCGCGCAGACCCAGGCCGCCAAGCCCGCCGCCCAGGCGCAGGCCGAGGCGCCCGCCCAGGCCGCCACCGGCAGCATGGCCGCCGCGGTGTCCTTCGCCCTGTCGAAGGTCGGCCAGGCGTACGTCTACGGCGGCACCGGCAACGGCGGCTGGGACTGCTCCGGCCTGACCCAGGCCGCGCTGCGCGCCGCGGGCGTCTCCGTCCCGCGCGTCGCCGCCGACCAGGCCGCCGCCAGCACCCACGTCTCGCTGGACGCCCTCAAGCCGGGCGACCTGCTGTTCTGGTCCAACAACGGCCAGGACTCCGGCGTCTACCACGTCGCGCTCTACACCGGCGACGGCAAGTACGTCGAGGCCGCCAACCCGAGCGCGGGCGTGCGGGTCCAGACCATCGCCAACTTCGCGCCGGACTTCGCCGGCCGGGTCTGACCCCACCCGCCGGGCGCGCACCGGTGCGCCGGAGCCCCCGGGGAGCGTCTGGTCGCTCTCCCCGGGGGCTCCGGCCTGCCCGCACGCCGGGCCACGGCGCACACCGGCGGGCGGTCCGGTCATGGTCAAATCGGCGCGCAGCGGGCATCCTGCTGCTTCGCACCCGAGAAGGAGTCCCCATGGCCCAGATCACCGTCACGCTCGACGCCAATCTCGCCATCGACGTGATGATGCTCTCCGGTACCAAGAACCCCCAGGACGCCGTCGAGCTGGTCCTGCGCGACTACCTGGCCCGGGGCCGGCGCACCGAGACCACGACCGGCGAGGCCGCCGACGGGCAGCGGCTCGACCCGCACCGCCCGGCCGCCCAGGAGGGCTGAGACGCACACGACCGGGGCCCGGAGAGCAATCCGCTCTCCGGGCCCCGGTCGTGGTCGTTCAGCGGGCGCAGGCGCCCGTGGAACCGCGCATCACCAGCTCCGGCTGGAACATGAACTCCCCGCGCTGGGCGGCGTTCCCGCCGACCTCCTCCAGCAGGGCGTCGACGGCCGCGGTGGCCATCGCCTCGACCGGCTGGCGGATGGTGGTCAGCGGCGGCTCGGTGAACGCGATCAGCGGCGAGTCGTCGAAGCCGACCACCGAGACGTCCTGCGGGACGCTCAGGCCGCGCTGGCGCACCGCCCGGATCGCGCCGAGCGCCATCATGTCGCTGCCGCAGACGATCGCCGTGCAGCCCTTGTCCAGCAGCGCGCCGGCCGCCGCGTGCCCGCCCTCCACGCTGAACAGCGTGTGGTGGACCAGCGCCTCGGCCTCCTCCCGCGTCTTGCCGAGCACCTCGCGCATGGCCGCGGTGAAGCCCTCGATCTTGCGCAGCACCGGCACGTACCGGCGCTGGCCGACGGCCAGGCCGATCCGCTCGTGACCGAGCTCGGCGAGGTGCTGGACGGCCATCCACATCGCCGACCGGTCGTCCGGCGAGATGAACGGCGCGTCGATCTTCTCGCTGAAGCCGTTGATCAGCACGAACGGCACCTGCCGGCCGGTCAGCCGGGCGTACCGGTCGTGGTCGGCGGTGGTGTCGGCGTGCAGACCGGAGACGAAGACGATGCCCGCCACACCCCGGTCGACCAGCATCTCCACCAGTTCGTCCTCGGTGGAGCCGCCGGGCGTCTGGGTGCAGAGCACCGGCGTGAAGCCGTGCCGGCTCAGCACCTGCTCGATCACCTGCGCCAGGGCCGGGAAGATCGGGTTGCTCAGCTCGGGGGTGATCAGCCCGATCAGGCCCGCACTGCGCTGGCGCAGCCGGGTCGGACGCTCGTAGCCGAGCACGTCCAGCGCCGCCAGCACGGTCTGCCGGGTGGCGGCGGAGACGTTCGCCTTGCCGTTGAGCACGCGGGAGACGGTGGCTTCGCTGACCCCCGCCTGTGCCGCGATGTCTGAGAGTCGCGCCGTAGTCACGGCCCCAGAGCCTATTGCAACCACGTCAGACCGCCCACCAGTCGGTGCTGTCCGGTGCCAGCACGGTCTCGCCGCCGTCCACCACCGCGTCGGCGGAGGAGAGCAGCAGCCGCCCGGGCGCGGCTATCCGGACGGGCTCACCCGTCGTGTTCACCGTACAGACGAAGGCGCCGCGGCGGAACATCAGGGTGCCCTCGGGGCTGTCCAGCCACTCGACGTCCGTGCCGGCGCCGAGGTCGGGCCGCGCGCGGCGGACGGCCAGCGCGCTGCGGTACAGCTCCAGGGTGGAGGTCGGGTCGCCGGTCTGCGCCTCGACGCTGAGCTGCGCCCACTCGGCGGGCTGCGGCAGCCAGCTCGGGCCGCCGGCCACCGGGCCGAAGCCGTACGGGGCCTCGGTGCCGGACCACGGGATCGGGACGCGGCAGCCGTCGCGGTAGCCGTCCTGGCCGGCCTGGCGGAAGAAGGACGGGTCCTGGCGGACCTCGTCGGGCAGGTCGGTGACGTCCGGCAGGCCGAGCTCCTCGCCCTGGTAGAGGTAGGCGGAGCCGGGCAGGGCGAGCATCAGCAGGGTGGCGGCGCGGGCGCGGCGCAGGCCGAGCGCGCGGTCGCCGGGGGTGCGGATCTGGGTGCCGAGGCCGGGCTCGTTGGCGAACCGGGTGGCGTGCCGGGTGACGTCGTGGTTGGAGAGCACCCAGGTGGTGGGGGCGTCGACCGGGCGCATCGAGTCGAGCGAGAGGTCGATCACCGTGCGCAGCTCGGCGGCGTCCCAGGAGGTGCCCAGGTACTGGAAGTTGAAGGCCTGGTGCAGCTCGTCGGGGCGGACGTAGTTGGCGGTGCGCTGGACGGTCGGGGTCCACGCCTCGGCGACGCCGATCCGCTGGCCCGGGTACTCGTCGAGGATCCGGCGCCAGCTGCGGTAGATCTCGTGCACGCCGTCCTGGTCGAAGAACGGCATGACGTCGTTGCCGAGCAGCTTGAGCTGGTCGCCGCCGCCGATGTCGGGCAGGCCGGGGGCCTTGACCAGGCCGTGGGCGACGTCGATCCGGAAGCCGTCGACGCCCATGTCCAGCCAGAACCGCAGGATCGAGCGGAACTCGTCGGCGACGGCCGGGTTCTCCCAGTTGAAGTCGGGCTGCTCGGGGGCGAACAGGTGCAGGTACCAGTCGCCGGGGGTGCCGTCCGGGTTCTCCGAGCGGGTCCAGGCCGGGCCGCCGAAGATGGACTCCCAGTCGTTGGGGGGCAGTTCGCCGTTCTCGCCCTTGCCGGGACGGAAGTGGTAGCGCTCGCGCAGCGGGGACGCAGGACCCTCGCGCAGGGCGCGCTGGAACCACTCGTGCTGGTCCGAGGAGTGGTTGGGGACGAGGTCGACGATGATCCGCAGGCCCAGGTCGTGGGCGTCCCTGATCAGGCCGTCGGCGTCCAGCAGGGTGCCGAACATCGGGTCCACCGCGCGGTAGTCGGCGACGTCGTAGCCGGCGTCGGCCTGCGGCGAGGCGTAGAACGGCGAGAGCCAGACCGCGTCCACGCCGAGGTCGCGCAGGTAGGGCAGGCGGCTGCGGATGCCGGGCAGGTCGCCCATGCCGTCGCCGTTGGAGTCGGCGAAGCTGCGCGGGTACACCTGGTAGATGACCGCGTCCCGCCACCAGCCTCTGGACGCGCCGGCGCCGGCCTCGTGAGCAGTGGCGTCGGCGGCGGGCCGGGAGGTGTCGGCCAGGTTCTGGGTCATGGACGGTATCCCTCGGGGATCAGAGGAGCGGGGTGGCGGTCAGGACTTGGAGGCGCCGGCGGTCAGGCCGGTCACCAGGTGACGCTGCACCAGGTAGAAGAGGACCGACGACGGGATCGCGATCAGCACCGCGGTCGCGGCCATCAGGTTCCACTGGGCGTCGTGCTCGCTCACGAAGGTCTGCAGGCCGACGGCCAGCGTGTACTTGTCGGAGCTGAGCATGAAGGTGGAGGCGAAGGCGACCTCGGCCCAGGCGGTCAGGAAGGAGTAGAACGCCGCGACGGCCAGGCCCGGGCGGGCGAGCGGCAGCACCAGCCGCCAGAAGGTGCCGAGCGGGGTGAGTCCGTCGACCCGGCCGGCCTCGTCGATCTCCACCGGGATGGTGTCGAAGTAGCCCTTCAGCAGCCACGCGCAGTACGGCACGGTGGTGGTCGAGTAGACCAGGATCAGGCCGAGGTAGCTGTCCAGCAGGTCGAGCTCGGAGAGGATCGTGTACATCGGCACGATCAGGACCGCGATCGGGAACATCTGGGTGACCAGCAGCGACCACATCAGCGGCCGGTGGCCGGGGAAGCGCATCCGGGAGACGGCGTAACCGGTGGAGGCGGCGATGAACACGCCGAACACCGTGGTGATGCCGGAGACCAGGAACGCGTTGCCGAACCAGGTGAAGAAGTCGGTGTCGGACAGCACCGTGGAGTAGTTCGCCAGCGTCATCTTGTCGAGGATGTCGCCGGGGTGGAGGTAGTCGGTCTTGTCCGGGCCGAGCGAGACGTAGAGGATCCACGCCACGGGGAAGAGCGCGATCAGGCTGGCCAGGATCAGGGCGCCGTGGGAGAGCGCCTTGGCCAGCGGGGACGCCTCGCCGCGGCGGCGGGCCTTGGCCGGCTGGGCGGCGGGGGCCGCGGCGGCGATCGGGGCGGGTCGTTCGGTGGTGGTGCTCATCAGGGTTACCTGCCTTCGTCAGTCACGTGGTCCGGGGCCTCAGCCGTTCGCGCGCTCGTTGCGGGCGAGCCAGCGGCGGTAGAAGGCGGTGAAGACGATCAGGATGGAGAGCAGGATGACGCCGTAGGCGGCGGACTGCGCGTAGTCGCGGGGCTGCTGGCCGAAGCCGAGTCGGTAGGCCCAGGTGACCAGCAGCTGGGCGTCGGGCGCGCCGGTGCCGCCGAACAGCAGGAAGATCACGGCGAACTGGTTGAAGGTCCAGATCACGCCGAGCAGCACGACGGTGGAGGAGACGGTGCGCAGCCCGGGCAGGGTGACGTGGCGGAACCGCTGCCACGCGGTGGCGCCGTCCATCTCGGCGGCCTCGTACAGCTCGGCCGGGATCGACTGCAGGCCGCCGAGCAGCGAGATCATCATGAACGGCACACCGACCCAGGTGTTGACCAGCACCGCGGCCGCCTTCTGCGCCAGCGGGTCGTCCAGCCATCCGGGTTCGGGCAGGTGCAGGGCGGAGAGCAGGCCGTTGACGGCGCCGCCGTCGGCGAGCATCAGGCGCCAGGAGAAGACGGTGACGAAGGTCGGCACGGCCCAGGGCAGGATGAGCAGCATCCGGTAGACCGCGCGGCCGCGCAGCTTCTGGTTGAGCAGCAGGGCGAGGCCGAGGCCGACGGTGTAGTGCAGGAAGACGCAGAGCACCGTCCAGCTGATGGTCCAGACGAAGTGCGACCAGAAGCGGTCGTACGAGCCCGGTCCCCAGAGGATGTCGGCGTAGTTGTCGAAGCCGACGAACTTGTAGCTCGCCGGGATCTCGTTGACGCCGATCTTGCGGGCCGAGTTGAGGCTGTTGGCGTCGGTGAGGGTGAGCCAGACGCCCTCGACGAGCGGGTAGAGCACCAGCACCCCGAGCACCAGCACGACCGGCGCGATCATCGCGTAGGCGTACCAGTGCTCGGCGTACGAGCGCTTGAGGCGCTCCATCAGGCCCGGACGCGGATCGCGCTCCCGGCTGCCCTGGCCGGTGGCGCCCTGCACGGCGACTGACATGTTCGACACCTTCTCGGGGAGGTCCGCCGCCTCGCTACGGCGACTGCTGCTACGGGTCCGGCCGTCCGGCCCGCCGGGGGGTGGCGGCGGGCCGGACGGCTGCTGGGTGTTACTTCGCGAAGCCCGGGAGGAGCTTGGCGTAGTCGGTGGCGACGGTGTTCAGGCCGTCCTGGGTGCCGGCACCCTGGACGATCTTGCCGAGGTTGGTGCCCAGCGAGGCGAACAGCGAGCTGTACTCGGCCAGTTCGGGGCGGGGCTTGGCGCTGGCGAGCACGGCCTGGAAGCCGGCGATGCCGGGGTCGCCCTTGACCTCGGGGGTGAAGGCGTCGGCGCGGGTCGGCAGGGTGGAGTTCTTCTGCGCGATGAACGCCTGGCTCTCGGCGGAGGTCATGAAGGCGGCGAACTTCTCGGCGGCGGCCTTGTGGGCCTTGTCGGCGCCGGCGTAGACCGAGATGTTGTGGCCGCCGGTGGGGGCGCCGGCCTTGCCCGCGGAGCCGGCCGGGACGGGGGCGATGCCGAGGTTGGTCTTGTCGGCGAAGGCGCTGCCCTTGTAGATGTTGGTGATCTCCCAGGGGCCCTGGATGATCGCCGCGACCTTGCCGCTGTTGAAGGCGTCCATCATGTGCGCGTAGGCGTCGGTGGTGACGTCGGCCTTGGCCAGGCCGGCACCGTTGAACATCGACTTGTAGGTCTCGACGCCCTTGACGGCCTCGGGCGAGGTGATGGTGATCTTCTTGCCGGCGGCGTCGACGGTGTCGGTGCCCTCGCCGAACAGGAACGGCATCGCGTAGTAGCCGTCCGCGGCCTTCAGCCAGAAGCCGTCCACGCCGGCCTTCTCCTTGACGGCGGCCGCGGCGGTCTTCAGCTCGTCCCAGGTCTTCGGAGGGGCGGTGATGCCGGCCTTGGTGAAGAGCTCCTTGTTGTACATCAGGCCCAGGGTGTCGGTGACCAGCGGGACACCGTAGATCTTGCCCTCGTACTTGGCCTGCTGGATCAGGCTGGGCTGGAAGGAGCCGGCGTCGGCGGCGGCCGGGGTGCCGTCCAGCGGCTCCAGGAAGCCGGCCTTGGCGAAGGCGGCGGTCCAGCCGACCTCGGAGCGGAACACGTCCGGAGCGCCCTTGGCCCCCATGGCGGTCTGGAGCTTGTTCTGCGCCTGGTCGAACGGCACGTTGACGAAGTCGACCTTGACGTTCGGGTTGGCCGCCTCGAACTTCTTGACGAGCTCCTGGTAGTTCGGCGCCTCGTTGGTGGCGTTCGACGTGTCCCAGTAGGTGAGGGTGACCGGCCCGTCGGCCTTGCCGTCCGAGCTGGAGCCGCTGCTGCCACAGGCAGCCATCGAGACCGCGAGGGCCACAACGAGGGCAGAGGCCGCGATGCCACGCCGCATGAGAACTCCTTGGGAGGGGTGGGGGTGCCCGAGATGTTGGGAGACAGGCGCATAATGGCTGCCTCGTGCCGACCGCACCGTTGCTGCCGTCGAGCTGGAAGGAAGTTAACAGCGGGGCAATCACCACGGAAAGTCCTTGCAGCAAGTTTCTGCAAGAAAAGGGGATCGTTACGCCCGCGTGTCCTTGACGTTGCCGCACGGTAGTTGACGGGCGACGCAATCCGGACCGATTGTCCGTTTTACCCCCATCTGAACCCCGGCTATTAATACGCTGCGTTTCCGAAATCCCTTGCAGCGGACCTACAGCACACCCCTACCGAGAGCCCGGACCATCGACCCGGGCTCTTCGCACGTCCGGCAGGGTCCCACCGGAGTCCCGGCAGGCCGCCGAATCACGGTGGCCGCCACGGTCTCCCATGGCTACTGTGGCCCCGCGCCGCAGTGATCATCGACTGTCATGCGTTCCCTCGGGGGGAGCACCCGGCGCCCTAACCTGACCATGGGGGGATCAGTAGTGCCCATCCGTCCGCGTGGCGGCGTCGCCGCCACGATCGTGAGTCTCACCGTCCTCGGGACGGCGCTGCCCGCCCTGGCGGCGCACGCGGACTCCGCCTACCTGTACGTCTCCGGTTACGCCGGCAACAACTGCTCCGACAGCGGCACCGGCACCCAGGCCCAGCCGTTCTGCAGCATCCAGGCCGCCGCCGACGCCGCACAGCCCGGCCAGACCGTCCTGCTCTTCGGGGAGTTCGACGGGCAGACCGTCATCCGGCGGTCCGGCACGCCCGAGCACCCGATCACCTTCACCCACGCCAACGCCGGCCCCCAGCTGAGGTCCAGCACGGATCCGCACGTGTTCACGGCCACCGGCGTCCACGACATCGTGATCAAGAACATCACCTTCGGGCGGACGCCCAAGGAGGCCGTGCTCATCACGGACTCCGACCGGGTCACGGTGACGGGGAACACGTTCACCTGGGCCGGGGTCCGGAACAGGCCCGAGGCGGAGCCGGCCCCGGGCATCCGGCTCACCGGGAAGACCACCGGCACCACGATCAGCCGCAACCGGATCGGCGGCAGCGGGACGGCCGGCATCGCCGTCGACGCGGGGGTGGCCGGCACGGTCATCACCACCAACGCCATCACCGCCAGCGCGAGCGGCGCGATCGTGGTCACCGA
Organism: Kitasatospora sp. NPDC127111; assembly: GCF_042677465.1. Classification (NCBI taxonomy): domain Bacteria; kingdom Bacillati; phylum Actinomycetota; class Actinomycetes; order Kitasatosporales; family Streptomycetaceae; genus Kitasatospora; species Kitasatospora sp. NPDC127111. Next base: position 56,152 of record NZ_JBHXTG010000033.1, on the reverse strand, counting down.
CGCCCCCGGCACGGTCATCACGAGCAACTCGATCGCCGACAACTGCCACCGCGGCATCGAGCTGGCCGGCGACTCCTCCGGCGCCAGCATCAAGAACAACATCATCACCCACGACTTCTGCAACGACACCGGCACGGTGGAGCTGGCGGTCTCGGCGGACTCCGCCACCGGCACCAAGGTCGACCACAACGTCGTCTACCCGGCCGCCGGCGCCACCGCCTACACCTGGGGCGGCGCCGCCTACGCGTCTCCGGCGGAGCTGGCGGCGGCCACCGGCCAGGGCGTCCACGACCTCAGGGTCGACCCGAAGTTCTCACTCGGCGGCGGAGCCAACGAGGAACTCGTCCCGACCGCCGACACCGCCGCGATGGACTCGGCCGACGAGAGCGCCCCCGGCCAGCTGGACACCGACCTGAACGGCACCGCGGCGGTCGACGACCCGGTGGAGCCCGACACCGGCACCGGCAGCGGCCACCGCGACCGGGGCGCGTTCGAGTACCAGAACCCGTTCCGGGCCACCTTCGACGCGTACCCCAGCACCAACCCCGGTCACCCGCCGCAGGAAGCCACCATCACGGGTGAGGTCTACTCCCCGTGGCACCCCGCGGTGACCACCCTGGACTTCGGCGACGGCAGCGCCCCGGTCGTCTCCCCGGTCTTCCCGCTGACCCACGCCTACGCGCCGGGGTCGTACACCCTGACCCTGACCTCCACGGACGGCAGCGGCGCCTCGGCCAAGCTCACCCGCACGGTCGGCATCGTCCCGGCCGGCCCCATCGAGCCGAGCCTGGTCGTCTACCACAACCGGCAGGGACCGGCCCACGTCGACGCCGGCGTGTGGCGCCTGTCGAGCCCGTGGCCGGTGAGCGGCTACAGCTTCGACTTCGGTGACGGCACCCCGGCCGTCGTCCGCAGCGGCCCCGCCGATCCGGGCCTCGTGCCGCACGACTACACGGCCCCCGGCTCCTACCCGGTCAAGATGACGGTGACCGACGACCACGGCCGCTCCGCCGTCGCCACCGGCACGTCCACGATCAACTTCGCGGTACCGGGCGACATCCCCGTCGCCGGCCGCTGGGCGTCCGGCAAGGGCGCGTCCAACGGCATGTTCAACTCCGGCTCGTGGGTCCTGCGCTCCACCGTCCAGGGCGGTCCGGCCAGCCTGACGAAGCTCTCCTTCGGCCAGGCCGGCGACCTCCCGGCCGCCGCGGACTGGGACGGCGTCGGCCACGACCAGCTGGGCATCTACCGGAACGGCCTCTTCGCCGTCCGCCACGACGACGGCAGCGTCACCACCGCCGCGTTCGGCGCGGCGGGCGACCTCCCGGTGCCGGGCCCCTGGGACCACAACGGCCACGCGCAGCTGGCGATCTACCGGCCCAGCTCCCGCACCTTCGCCGTCCGGCACGACGACGGCAGCGTCACCACCGCCGTCTTCGGCGACGCGGGCGACGTCCCGGTCGTCGGCGACTGGGACGGGGTCGGCCACACCCAGCTCGGCATCTTCCGGCCCAGCACCGCGGCCTTCGCGCTGCGCCACGACGACGGCAGCGTCACCAGCACCGTGTTCGGCTCGCCCGGTGACGTCCCGCTCGTCGGCGACTGGTTCACCATCGGGCGCACCACCTGGGGCGTCTACCGCCCGAGCATGGCGACGTACGCCTTCACCGGTGCCTACACCTCCAACTGGGGTGCCGCCAACCAGCTCTACTGACCGGGGCGGGCACGGCGCACCGAAGGAACAGCGGTCCTGGGAGAGCGGGCCCTGCCGGATCCCTCCGGCAGGGCCCGCGGCGTTCTCCGGCGTCGTTGCGCGCCGCCCGGAGGGTCAGGCCGCCCGGGAACGGGTCACCCGGGAACGGGCCACCCCGAGACTCAGGCCACCCCGAGGCGCAGCACGGTGACCGAGCGGAACTCCTCCCCCGGCCGCAGCACGGTGCCGGGGAAGTCCGGGTGGTGCGGGGAGTCCGGGAAGTGCTGGGTCTCCAGCGCGACCCCGGCGAACGGGCCGTAGGGGACGCCGCTCGCACCGGTCACCGCGCCCTGGAACTTGTTGGCCGTGTACACCTGCAGGCCCGGCTCGGTGGTCAGCACCTCCAGCGTGCGGCCGCTGACCGGGTCCTCCAGCAGCGCCGCCCGGGCCGGGGTGCCGTCGGCCGGGCGCGGGCGGAGCACCCAGTTGTGGTCGTAGCCGCCGGGACCGGCCAGCTGCGGGTGCTCGTCGTGCACCGACTTGCCGATCGGCCGGGCGGCGGTGAAGTCGAACGGCGTGCCGGCCACCGGCTCCTGCCGGCCGTACGGGATCTGCCGGTCGTCCGCGGGGGTGTACGCGTCGGCGTCCAGGGTGAGCAGGTGGCCGAGGACGTCGCCGCTGCCCTCACCGGCCAGGTTGAAGTAGGCGTGGTTGGTCAGGTTGAGGACGGTCGGCTTGGTGGTCACCGCCCGGTAGACGATGGTCAGCTCGCCGGCCGCGCTCAGGGTGTAGTCGACGGTGACGTCGAGCGCGCCGGGGAAGCCCTGGTCGCCGTCCGGGCTGTGCAGGTGCAGCCGGACGCCGTCGGGCAGCGGCCCGGCCTCCCACATCCGGTGCGCGAAGCCGTCCGGGCCGCCGTGCAGGGTGACGCCGCCGCCGGTCGGGGCGAGCGGGTGCTCCTCGCCGTCGATGGTGACCTTGCTGCCGTCGATCCGGTTGGCGTACCGGCCGACCACGGTGCCGTGGTGCCGGGCCGGGCCGAGGATGTGGGCGAGCCGGTCGCTGGAGAGCAGCACCTGCCCGGGCCGGCCGGTGCGGTCGGGGGCGGTGAGGGTGTGCAGGGTCGCGCCGAGGGTGAGCACGCTCGCCTCGTACGGACCGGCCCGCAGCGTCCAGCGCTCGATCGCGGCGCCCGCGCCCGAGGGTTCGAGGGGTTCGTGCCGCACACTGGTCGTCTGCGACCCGTTCGCCGGGGGCGTCGCCATGGCCTGCTCCTCACTGGCGGCCGCGGCGCACCGCCACGGCCCCTGGTACCGGGTCCGACCGGGGCCCCGCGCGACGCGGTCCCCGCAGGTGAAGCGTAGTCAGCCCGAGCAGCGGCGGGGCGTACGGGCGCCCCCGCGCGCCGCCGTGGCGCCTCCGTCCGCCGGCGGTCCGGAGGCACCCCCGGACCGCCGTCCCCCGGACGTCATTCCCCCGCTCCCTCGCGCTGCTCGGGCGGCAGGCCGAGCGCCGAGGCGAGCCCGTCCGGGCCGCTGCCCGCCTTGCGGTAGACGGCCGCCAGGCGGCGGTTGACCAGGCTCAGGTGGACGCCCAGCTCCTCGGCGATCCGCTGCGGCGGCACGCCCCGGACGGCCAGCCGGGCGACGTCCCACTCGGGCTGGCTGAGCATCTCGCGCACGTCTCCCAGGCGGTTGGGCCGCAGGCCGTAGTTGGCCAGTTCGCGGCGGGCCCGCTCGACCAGGCCGTCGGCGGCGCAGTGCTGGGCCAGCTCGATGCCCTGGTACAGGAACTCCTGGGCGTCCTCCAGGCGGCCGACCCGGCGCAGCGCGGCACCCAGGTCCACCAGGGCGACGGCGTGCTCGTAGCCGGCGGGCGACTGCCCGAGGTGGCGGACGGCCTCCTCCAGCAGCTCGACCGCCTGCTGGCCGTCCTCGATCTCGGCGTGCAGCCGCAGCGCGGTGCCGATCGCCGAGGCGGTACCGAACCGGCGCGCGTCCTGCACGGACCGCCGGGCGTACACCCGGGCGCGCTCCGGCTCGTCCTCGGCGAGGGCCACGGCGAGGTGGCCGGCCCACGGCGCCCAGACCGTGTTGTGCCAGCCGCGGGCATCCAGCTGGGCACCGGCCTCGATGAGCGCGGCCGCGGCCCCGGCCCTCCGGCCCTTGGCGAGCAGCAGCTTGCCGTACAGCGAGGCGGCGTCCGGCAGCACCATCGCGGTGGCGTGGTACGGCGGGCCGAAGCCGAAGCCGGTGGCGAGGTCCCAGGCCTCGTTGATCCGGCCTCGGGCGATCAGGGTGTCCACCAGGACGCCGACCGCGTCCCAGGCGAGCGGCAGCTTGGGGCCGATCCGCTCGGACAGCCGCAGCGCGCGGCGCAGGAAGTCCTCGGCCTCGGCGAGCAGGCCGCGGCGGAACCGGGCCAGGCCCATCAGGAAGTACGCGAAGCCGCGGTGGGCGCCGCTCCAGCCCGCGATCTCGAACTGGACGATGGCGTCCCCGAACAGCCGCTCGGCCTGCGCGATGCGGTCGCTGTAGGTGTAGGAGAGGCCGAGCGTGGCGGGCAGCTCGAAGCCCCAGGTGCTGTCCGTCCAGCCGAGGCCCTTGGGCAGCCGGCCCTGGTCGAGGACCTGGTCCGCGTGCCGCAGCACCTCGGCGGAGGGTTCGCCGCGCAGGGTGAGGTCCCAGGCGCGCAGCGCCAGGACGGCCCGGTCGGCGGCCTCCCGGCCGGTGAGGCTGCGGCAGAGCGCGCCCAGTCGCGCCGAGCGGCCGGGCCCGTCCTCCTCGGACTTGCGGTAGGCGTGCCACATGAAGGCGGCGGCCTCCAGCCGGAGCCGGCCCGCCGGGTCGTCGAAGGTCCGCTCGGCCTCCTCCTGGCAGACCCGGGCGGCCTCGCCGAGCTGGCCGCTGTGCGCGAGCACCTCGGAGAGCCGGAACGTGGCGTCGACGCGGAGCGAGGGGCGCAGCGGCCCCTCCTCGGGGTCGAGCGCGAGCCGGAGCTGGTTGACGGTGGCGTGCGGGTCGGTGAGCAGCGCGGAGCAGCCCAGTTCGTACAGCACCTCGGCGCGGATGTCGTCGTCCGGCGGCTCGGCGAGGGCGCGGTGCAGGCAGCGCTGGGCGGCCTCGGGCGCGCCGATCAGCTGGTGTTCCTGCGCCGCGCGGCGGAGCTTGCGGACGGTGCGGTCGTCGCCCTCGCCGGGGAAGGTCTCGACCAGGTGCCGGGAGGCGGCGAGCAGGCCGAGCCCGGCGTTCTCGATCTCGGCGGCGGCCACGCCGTGCATGCCGGTCCGGGTGGACTCCGGCATGGTGTTGTAGATCGAGCTGCCGATCAGCGGGTGGACGAACTCGAGGTTCCCGCCGGGCGTCTGGGTGAGGATGCGCTGCCTGCGCAGCTGCTTGACGGACTCGCGGGCGCCCTCGGTGCTCTGGGTGGAGATCCGGGCGGCGAGGTCCTGGCGGATGTCGGTGCCGAGCATCGCGCAGGCCCAGGCGAACCGCAGGGTGGTGGCGCCGAGCTTGTCCAGCCAGCCCTTGAGGGTCATCCCGATGACGTCGACGGCGAGCTCGCGCAGCTGCTGGGAGTTCTCCTCGACCGGGTCGAGCTCCTGGTCCCGGACCTGGTCGAGCAGGGCGACGGCCTCGAACGGGTTGCCGTTGGCGACGTTCCAGAACTCGTAGCAGAAGGCGTCCTCGGCCTTATCGCCGAGCTCCGCGCGGATCATGTCGGTGACGGAGACCAGCGAGAGCCGGCTGAGCTCGTGCCGGCGGGTGGCGAGCTCGGAGACGGCGGCCCGGTGGTCCTGCGCCTCGGGCTGCCAGTCGTTGACGTCGTCGCGGTAGGCGAAGACCAGCAGGACGGGCAACTCGCGGGCGCGGACGGCGAACTGGGCGAGCCAGGCCAGCGATTCGAGGTCGGACCAGTGCAGGTCGTCGACGATCATCACCAGCGGGGCACGCCGCGGGGCGAGCTGGGTGAGCACGTAGTCGAGGCCGTCGCGCACGCCCTGCGGGTCGAGGCGGCGGGCCCCGGCCTTCGGCTGCTTGAGGCCCATCGCCGGTCCGACGACCTCCTCCCAGGTGCCCATGACCTGCCGGAACTCGCTCGGCGCGAGACTGCCGAGGACGGGCTGGAGCAGCTGGCGCAGGACGTGGTACGGCTCGTTGGACTGGCGCTCGCCGCCGCGGGCGAACAGCACGGTGGCGCCCTCGCGGAGCTTGGCGAGCCGGCGGACCTCGTGCAGCAGGCTGGTCTTGCCGATGCCGGGACGGCCGGAGAAGGTGAGCAGTTCGCCGATCTCGGTGCCGCCGGCCGCGAACTCCCGGCAGAGCTTGTCCACCGCGGCCTCGGCCGAGCGGACTTCGGCGTCCCGGTCGCGCAGCCTGACCCGGGGCGACACGGCGTCCGCGTCCCGCGCGCCGGCGCCCTCCCCCGCCCGAAGTTCGTGTCCCTGCTCGGTCACCGTCACGCCTCCGCCTCGCCGTTCCCTGCTCGTGGAGCCGAGATTAGCGCCGTGGGGGGCGCGCTGTTCGGCATTCGCCCAGGCTGGGGCGGAGATTGAGGGTTCGGACGGGTTGCCAAGGGCAATTGCCCTATATCCCTAACGTCCGATCATTGCATCGGATACTCTACGGCCCCGAATTAAGTTGATCTTGCCATGGCGCCCCCGCCCACTTCGACCCCCCCGGCTGCTCAACTCCCCCACATGGCTTATCAGTAGCACCAGCACCCCCACCATCCGCCACACCGGGAGTCCGATGTCTGACGACACCTCACTTCAGATTCCGTTCCCGCACCGTCGAAGCCCGCACGGGCAGTACGCCACCGAACTCCACCGGGACTGGCTGACCCGCCATCCGCTGCTCCCCGACCCCGCCCACCCCTCCTACGCGCACTGGGACGTGGTCGCCCTCGCCGCGCTCGGCTACCCCGACGCCGGGCCGGACGAACTCGCCCTGGCCGCCGACCTGATGGGCTTCTACTTCCTCTTCGACGACCAGTTCGACGGCCCGCTCGGCCGGCGGCCGACCGAGGTGGCCCCGATCTGCGAGCGGCTGATCGCCATCCTGCACGGCGCGGGCCGGCCCGACCCCGCCTCCGCCGTGGAGACCGCCTTCGCGGACCTCTGGCGCCGCAGCGCGCGCGGCATGCCCGCGCGCTGGCAGGCGCGTGCCGCGTACAACTGGGAGTGGTACCTGGCCAGCCACCCCGCCGAGGCCGCCGGCCGGATCTCCGAGCGCCCGCCGGACCGGGACGGCTACCTGGTCCTCCGGCGCGGCACCGCCGCGATGGAGACCATCTTCGACATGGTGGAGCGGCTCGGCCAGTTCGAGGTGCCCGCCGCCGTCCTGCACCACCCGGTGCTGCGCCAGATCCGCCAGCTCGCCGCCGACATCCCCTCGCTCAGCAACGACGTCCGTTCCCTCCCGCTGGAGGCGCCGCGCGGCGACGTGAACAACCTGGTGCTGATCGTGCAGCGGGAGCGCCACTGCTCGGCCGAGGAGGCCTGCGCGGTGGTGCTGGCCGAGGCCCAGATGATGGTCGAGCGCTGCCACGAGCTGTACGAGCGGCTCCCCGACGTCCACCGCGAGCTGGGCCTCTCCCGGGTGGAGCGGACCGTCGCCCAGCGCTACGCCGACGGCCTGGTCACCTGGCTGGCCGGCTACCTCACCTGGGAGTCCCGCACCGGGCGCTACCTGGCCGCCTGAGCCCCGGCCCGGGCCGGCGGCGGGGAAACGGCGCGGCAACGGCGCGGCGGCGGCGGGCCGTTGGCGGAGCAACGGCGCGGCGGCGGCGGGCCGTTGGCGGAAAACGGCCGGATCGCCCACCCTCCGTGGACGGCGGCAGCACGGACCGTAGCCACACCCGCCGGTCCGCGGCTAGGGTGCCGGACGGCGGGGCGCCCCGGCGGCGCCCGGCCCGCGTGCGCGTGACCGTACCCTCCGCCGGACCGCCGGACCCCGTCCGGTCCGCGGTCCGGCGCGCCGCCCGGCCCGCGCGGCCGCGGCGGTGCCCCGACAACGCGAGGAGGCACCCCGAGCATGACGGTCTACCAGCCCCCCGGCCGACCCGGAGCCATCGTCAACTTCCGCCACCGGTACGAACACTGGATCGGCGGGGAGTGGACCCGGCCGATCCGCGGCGAGTACTTCGAGAACCCCACCCCGGTCACCGGCGAGGTCTTCACCGAGGTGGCCCGCGGCACCTCCGAGGACATCGAGGCCGCCCTCGACGCCGCCCACGCCGCCGCCCCGGCCTGGGGCCGCACCCCGCCCGCCGAGCGCGCCCAGGTCCTGCTGCGGATCGCCGACCGGATGGAGGCGCACCTGGAGGAGCTGGCCGTCGCGGAGAGCTGGGAGAACGGCAAGCCGGTGCGCGAGACGCTGGCCGCCGACCTGCCGCTCGCCGTCGACCACCTGCGCTACTTCGCCGGCGCGCTGCGCGCCCAGGAGGGCGGCCTCTCCCAGCTGGACGAGGACACCGTGGCGTACCACTTCCACGAGCCGCTGGGCGTGGTCGGCCAGATCATCCCGTGGAACTTCCCGATCCTGATGGCGGTCTGGAAGCTCGCCCCGGCCCTGGCGGCCGGCAACGCGGTGGTGCTCAAGCCCGCCGAGCAGACCCCGGCGTCCGTCCTGCTGCTGGCCGAGCTGACCGCCGACCTGCTGCCGCCCGGCGTCCTCAACGTGGTGAACGGCTACGGCCTGGAGGCCGGCCGCCCGCTCGCCTCCAGCAGCCGGATCCGCAAGATCGCGTTCACCGGCGAGACCACCACCGGGCGGCTGATCTCCCAGTACGCCAGCGCCAACCTGATCCCGGTCTCGCTGGAGCTCGGCGGCAAGAGCCCCAACCTGTTCTTCGCCGACGTCGCGGCCGAGCAGGACGCCTTCTACGACAAGGCGCTGGAGGGCTTCGCGATGTTCGCCCTCAACCAGGGCGAGGTGTGCACCTGCCCGAGCCGGGCGCTGATCCAGTCCGACGTCTACGACCGGCTGCTGGCCGACGGCCTGGAACGGGTGCGGGCGATGCGCCAGGGCAACCCGCTGGACACCGAGACCCAGGTCGGCGCCCAGGCCAGCATCGACCAGCTGGAGAAGATCCTCTCCTACATCGACATCGGCCAGGCCGAGGGCGCCAAGGTGCTGACCGGCGGCGACCGGGCCGACCTCGGCGGCTCCCTGACCGGCGGCTACTACGTGACGCCCACCGTCTTCGAGGGCGTCAACGGCATGCGGATCTTCCAGGAGGAGATCTTCGGCCCGGTCCTCTCCGTCACCCGCTTCGAGGACTTCGAGGACGGCGTCGCGCTGGCCAACGACACCCCGTACGGCCTCGGCGCGGGCGTCTGGACCCGGGACGGCAGCACCGCGTACCGGGCCGGGCGGGCGATCCAGGCCGGTCGCGTCTGGACCAACTGCTACCACGCCTACCCCGCCCACGCCGCGTTCGGCGGCTACAAGAACTCCGGCATCGGCCGGGAGACCCACAAGACCGTGCTGGAGCACTACCAGCAGACCAAGAACCTGCTGGTGAGCTACTCCCCCGACGCGCTCGGCTTCTTCTAGCGGAGGAACGCGGGGTGGGAAGCCGGCCGGCTTCCCACCCCGCCACCACTCCCCGTGGTCCGCTCCCCGTGCTGCGCTCCCCGGGTGTGCCGCACCTCCGGCGGGTCGCCCGAACCGCACCAACCGACGGGTCACCCGAACCGCATCAAACGGGGGCGAATCGCCAGTAACGGGATCTAAGCACATCAATGCCGAAAATCGCCGACGCGCCGCCGACATGCCCGGACACGCCCGGGCGACGCAATAAACAGGAGGTCCGAGCCCCTAGCCCCACCCGGGAGATCCCATGACCATCGCCGTCGCCAAGCTCACCGACCCGGCCGTGCGCGCCTTCGTCACCGCGGTCAACGCCAACGACCGGGCCGCCCTCTTCGCCGTGCTCGCCCCGGACGCCACCATGTCCGACGACGGCTCCGACCGGAACGTCGCCGACTGGACCGAGCGCGAGATCTTCGCCAGCCGCGGCCACATGGACGTCCAGTCCGAGGGCGACCACGGGCGGGCGCTGGTGGCCAACTACAGCAACGAGACCTGGGGCGAGATGCGCACCGCCTGGCGCTTCACCGTCGACGACGGGAGGATCACCCGCTTCGAGACCGGTCAGGCCTGAGCCCACCGGCCGGTCCGCCCCGGGCTCAGGACAGCCCCAGGCAGCCCCGCACCGCGCGGATCAGGTTGCGGGAGCGGATGTCCCCCGTCACCCCGGGCTGCATGCCGTTGGTGACGTAGCCGAAGCCCAGCCCGAGGTCCGGGTCGGCGAAGCCGAGCGAGCCGCCCCGGCCCGGGTGGCCGAAGCTCGCCGGCGAGGCCATCAACGCGGTCGGGCCGTGCCGGAAGAAGCCCAGGCCGAAGGTCGAGTTGACGATCAGCACCCGGTCCGGCCCGCTGACCACCGGCCCGACCGCGCGGCTCAGCACCTCGGGCCCGAGCAGCGGCGGCACCGGGTCACCCGGCCCGGCGCCGTGCCGGTCGGCCGCGCCGACCAGGGCGGCGTAGAAGCGGGCCACCGACCGGGCGGTGCCGATCCCGCCCGCGCCGGGGATCTCGGCGGCCTGCACCGCCGGGTCGTTGAGGTCCACGCCGGGCCGCACCGAGGCGAAGGCCCGGGCGGTCAGCGAGTCCGGGTTCTGGTAGGCGTCCCGCACCGACTGCTTGGGGCGCAGCCGCAGGCCGCTCGGGCCGGTCCGGGCGGCCTCCGGCGCGGGCAGGTCGACCAGCCGGCCGACCCGGGGCGCGGCGCCGGCCGGCAGCCCGATCCACAGGTCGAGGCCGAGCGGCCGGGCGATCTCCTCGGCGAAGTACTGGCCGACCGTGCGCCCGCTCACCCGCCGGACCACCTCGCCGACCAGCCAGCCGAAGGTGTACGGGTGGTAGCCGTGCGCGGTGCCGGGCTCCCAGGCGGGCGTCTGGGCGGCGACGGCGGCCGCGGCCCGCTCCCAGGTCAGCACGTCCTCCAGCCGCAGCGGCACGTCCAGCGCGGGCACGCCCGCCTGGTGCGAGAGCAGCCAGCGCACCGGCACCCGCTCCTTGCCGGCCGCCTTGAACTCCGGCCAGTAGGAGGCGACCGGCGCGTCCAGGTCGAGCTGTCCCCGCTCGGCCAGCAGCAGCGCGGTGGTGGCGGTCAGGCCCTTGGTCACCGAGCGCAGCACCTGCGCGGTGTCGGCCGTCCACGGCACGGCCGGCGCGGGCCGGCCGCCCACCTCCGGCCGGGCGTCGCCGCCCCACAGGTCGACCACCTTGCGGCCGCGCACGTACAGCGCGAAGGCCGCACCCAGCTCGCCGTACTCGTGGAAGTTGCGTGCGAAGGCGTCCCGCACCGGCTCGAAGCCCTCGGCCGTCTCGCCCCAGATCTCCACCACCGCGCCGCCCTCAGCCCGTCTCGTCCGGTCGGTACCCGCGCCGGTGCGGAAAAGCGTTCGCACCGGGCCCGGAAACCCTAACCTGTCCGTCATGACCACGAACCCCGCCGAGGAACTGCTGGACGTCGTCGACGAGCACGACCGGGTGATCGGAACGGCCCCGCGCGGGGAGGTGTACCGGGACGGCCTGATCCACCGCTGCGTCTTCGTCCTGGTCCGCGACCCGGCCGGGCGGATCTTCGTGCACCGGCGCACCGACACCAAGCTGTTCGCCCCCGGCGCGTACGACATGTTCGTCGGCGGCGTGGTCGGCGCCGGCGAGACGTACGCGAGCGCCGCCGTCCGCGAGGCCGAGGAGGAGCTGGGGGTGAGCGGGATCGAGCCGCGACCGCTGTTCAAGTTCCTGTTCCGGCAGGAGGAGCTGTCCTGGTGGTGCGACCTGTACGAGGCGCGCTGGGACGGCCCGGTCGCACCGCAGGAGTCCGAGGTCGCCTGGCACGCCTGGCTCACGCCCGGGGAGCTGGACGAACGGCTGGCCCGCGACCCGTTCGTCCCGGACGGCCTGGAGGCGTACCGCCGCTACCGGCAGCTGCGCGCGTAGCGCGGCCGGATAGGGTGGCGCGCATGGCCTCCCGCACGCCGTCCGCCCCGATCCCGTCCGCGCCGTCCCCGGCCGCGCGCCCGCACCGGGGCACCGACAAGGGCGCCGCCCCGGGCAAGGGCACCGACGGCAGGGGCACCGACGGCAGGGGCACCCCGGGCAAGGGCACCGGGCGCGCCGCCGACCAGGGCGCCGAGAAGCAGCGCCGGCGGCTCAGCGTGGACGAGCGGCGCGAGCAGCTGATCGCGGTGGCGCTGGAGCTGTTCAGCCGCCGCCCGCCGGAGGAGGTGTCGATCGACGACATCGCGGCCGCGGCCGGTGCCTCCCGGCCGCTGGTCTACCACTACTTCCCCGGCAAGCAGGCGCTGTACGAGGAGTCGCTGCGCCGGGCGGGCCGGGAGCTGGCCGGGCGGTTCGAGGAGCCAGCCGAAGGCCCGCTCTCGGAACGGCTGTACCGGGTGATGGGCCGCTACCTGGACTTCGTGCAGAGCCACGGTCCCGGTTTCGCGGCGCTGCTGCGCGGCGGTTCGGTGGCGGCCAGCGCCGGGACGTCCGCGGTGATCGACGAGGTCCGGCAGGCCGCGGCCGACCAGATCCTCGCCCACCTGGCCGTCCCCGTGCCCAGCCCGGGCCTGCGGCTCACCGTCCGCGCCTGGATCGCCAACGCCGAGATCACCTCGCTGGAGTGGCTGGCCGAGCGCTCGGTGCCGCTGGAGGAGCTGCAGCTCCACCTGGTCCAGGAGTTCGTGGCCGCGCTCACCCTGACCGCCGCCCGGGAGCCCGCGCTGGCGGCCGAGCTCGCCGGGTTCTTCGCCGGGGAACGCCCGGACGGCCCGACCGGCCTGCTGGTGCGCGACCTCGCCGGGCTGTTCGCCGTCCCGGGCATCGCGGACTCGCTCGCCGCACTGGCCGCCGGGCCCACCGCGGACTGACCGGCCGCGCACGGAGCGACGCCGCACGGACGCCCGCCGCCGGGACGGGACGGGCAGCACCCGCCGGTGCACACAGCGCGGCCACAAGGGCTGCACCGGCCGCCGGTTCTGCCCTGACGGCGGCCTCTGATAGGAATGTGCACGGATCTGACGGCGCGACGGCCACCGGCGTGCCCGGACCACCGGACCACCGAACGCACACGCAGGAGAGCGGGGGGCTCATCAGTTGACCCAGGACGGCCAGTTCACCGCGGAGGCCAATCCCTTCGCCGCCGCGGAGCAGGTATCCGCGACGCTCGGCGCGCTCACCGAGGCCCTGTTCGAGACGCACACCTCGCGCCACCCGGCGGCCGCGCTCACCGCGCTGCGCCCGGGCTCGCACCCGTCCGCCGAGACCCTGTTCAACCTGCGGCTCGCCCCCAACGGCCCGGTGTACGACGCCGTCGACCGGCTCGGCACCGTGGTCACCGCCGGAACGGCCCGGCCGGGCACCGGCGCCCCGGTGGCCGAGCTCGCCACCGACGCCCTGCTCGCCCGGTACGGCGGTGGCCCGGTGCGCGGTGCGGTGGCCGACCGGGGCACCACCTCGGCCGCGCTGTTCGGGCTGCCGGTGACCGGCGAGCCCGCCGACCCGCAGCTGCGCCCGCCGTTCGCCGCCGCGCTGGCCGCGCTCGCCGCCGGGCAGCAGACCCGGCAGCCGGTCGAGCTGGCCACCGGCGCCGGCACCGAGGTCCGCCTGGTCGTCCCGCCCGGCTTCCACCCGCTGACCTCCCCGGGCGGCCCGCCCGGCGTCTCGGCCCGCACGGTGCCCACCGGCCCGGCCGCCGCGGGCGGCGTCGCCACCGCGAAGGGCGGGGACCCGGGCGCCGCCGCGGCCGCGGGCGAGCTGACCACGCATCTGGCCGAGGTCGCCGAGGAGCTGTTCAGCGGCACCGGCACGGCGCCGCGCCGCGACTTCGCGGTGATCGCCGCCACCCTGGCGGACGCCGTCACCGCCTCCGGCACGGTCTACGCGGGCGTCTGCGCGGTGCAGGTGGACGGCCGCCCGAGCGACGCCACGCTGGTCGTCTCACTGGCCCAGCACCCGCTGCCGATCACCGGGCTCGCCACCGAGCTGGCCACCGTCCGCCGGCACGCCGAGGTCTGGACGGTCCTGCTGCCGGCCGGCCCGGCCGCCGTCCTGGTCGAGGGCCGCAGCGTCCCCGTCCCCGGCGCGCTGTCCGCCGACGGGCAGCCGCGCCGGGCGGTCGCCGCGGTGGCGGAGGCGTTCGTCCCGCTGCCCGACGGCGTCACGGTGCTCTGCGTCCAGCTGACCACCGGCCGGGCGCAGGACTGGGACCTGTACACCGAGGCCTTCGCCGAGCTGCTGCGCAGCGTGCAGTTCGGGTGGGACGGCGTGGCCGGCAAGCTGACCGCGCCGGCCGTGCCGGTGCCGGCCGCCGCCCCCACGCTCACTCCGACGCCGGCCCGCGGCTTCCCGGCCGAGCCCGCCCCGGCCGCACCGGCGCCCGCCGCCCCGGCAACCGCGGAGCCGCTCGCGGCCGTGCCGGCTCCGGTGGCCGCGGCGGGCGCGCCCGCGTCCGCCGGCCTCCCGACGGTGTTCACCGAGCCCGGCCCGGCCGACCCCACGCCGCTGCCGGTGCACCTGCGGGGCACGCCGGTGCACGTCCCCCCGGCGGACTTCAACCCCTTCGCCCCGGTCGCCGACCCGACGCCCGCCCAGCCGATCCTCGTCCCGACCGACGGCCCGGCCGACCCGTTCGGCGGTCCGTTCGAGGACCCGTTCGGCGGACCGTCCGCCGGTGGCACGGCCGGCTCCGGCACCGCGCTGCTCGCCGAGGACCCGGACCGCACGCCCAAGGGCACCCCGGTGATGATCCCCCCGCCGGACTTCAACCCCTTCGCCCCGCAGGCGCCGACGCTCACCGACACCACCGTGCCGGGCGCCGAGGCGGACGACCGGCCCAAGGGCACGCCGGTGATGATCCCGCCGCCGGACTTCAACCCGTTCGCCCCGCAGCCGTCCGACACGCCCGCCCCGGCCGCCGCGCCCGCCGTCGCGGCCCCGGTCACCGATCCGTTCGGCACGGTGACCGCGGACCAGCCGAGCGACCCGTTCGGCACCACCGTCCCGCAGCAGGCCGCGCCGGTCCCGCCGCCGCCCACGGCCCCGCCGGCCGTCCCCGCGCCGGCCGCCGACGCCGGCTCGCCGGGGGAGGAGCGGAAGCCCAAGGGCACGCCGGTGATGATCCCGCCACCGGACTTCAACCCGTTCGCCCCGCAGCCGTCCGACACGCCCGCCCCGGCCGCCGACGCCCCCGCGGCGGCCCCGGAGACCAGTCCGTTCGGCTGACCGACGCCCACCCGGTGGCCGCCTCCTCCCCGGAGGGGGGCGCCGGGGGGTTGGGGGCCGCCGGGGCCGCCG